>NZ_JBEGDB010000130.1:0-22405 GCF_043638955.1 Bradyrhizobium sp. 31Argb
ATCACCCCGATCGGGCAATCCAAAGCATTCCGCGCAAGTCAAGGCCGGGCACGGCGATCCTCTCGTGACGCTCACGGAGCTGGCGTGGCGCCCTCAGCATAGCGCAGCGCCAGATCCGGCGCGAGTGGCAGGTCAAGGCGAACTCGGACCGGGTTCGATATCCGAGTTGCGAGTGTGGTCGTGTGTCGTTGTAATCGGCCCGCCAGAATCCGGCGGCAATGCGAACCTGGGCCAGTGACGTGAACAACGTCTCGTTCAGGAGTTCGTCCCTCAAGCGCCCATTGAAGCTCTCTATGAAGGCACTCTGCATAGGTTTTGCCCGGCGTGATGTCGATGCCATTCGACGCGGCTGTGATCGGCCCATGTCAGGATGGCATTGCTGGTGAGTTCGCTGCCGTCGTCGCTGACCACCATCTTCGGCTTGCCGCGCTCGATCATCAGTCGGTCCAGTTCCCGCGCCACGCGGATGCCGTAGAGCTAGGTGTCGGCCACCAGCGCCAGGCACTCGCGGGTACAATCATCGACGACGGTCAGGATGCGGAAGCGGCGGCCGTCGGTAAGCTGATCCGACGCAAAGTCGAGCGACCAGCGGTCGTTCGGCGTCATCGGCACCAGCATCGGCGCCCTGGTCGCGATCGCTCGCTTGCGATCGCTACGGCGGCGCACCGACAGCTTCTCTTCCCGACAGAGCCGGAAGAGCTTCTTGTGGTTGATCAGATAGCCCTCCCGCTTGAGCAGAACATGCAGCCGCCGATGGACGACAGCTTTCCGCTTCCCCGCAGGTGCAAACGGGCGCTGGAACACGGTCCCCGGTGGCGATCCTGCAGGTTGCTAATCAACGTTGGAGCCTGGACTTCCTACCCTATGCGATAACTGACGGCCGTCGCTTCCCCATCCTGGCAATCGTCGACGACTTCGCGGGAGAGTGTCTGGCGTTGGTCGGCGATACCTCGCTGCCTGCTCTGCGGGTTGTGCGCGAACTCGATACCGTCATCACAGTTTGCGGCCGACCCACTCTGATTGTCGCCGCCAACGGCAGCGAGCTGACCGGCATGGTGATCCTGCGCTGATCACAGGACTGGCACGTCGAGTGGCACCACATCGCGCCTGGCAAGCCGCAGCAGAACGCTTTCGTGGAGAGCTTCAATGGACAGCTGCGACGAGTTGCTCAACGAGACGCTGTTCAGCTCACTTGGTCATGCCCGCGAGGCCCTCTCGCTTTGGAAGGATGACTACAATACGATCAGACCACACAGTGGCCTCGGCAATCTCGCACCTGCGGCTCACGCCAAGATCAGCACCCCGCCATGCAAAGGGACGGACGGGACGCTGCGCTACACCGGGGGCCCCCGTCCCATTGCACCACCGAGCCAACAGGGCTCAAAATGAAGCAACGATTCTTGCCATAGCTGGACGAAAGGCGGGGCTCAGCTCAAAAGGCATAAAAGCTTAGATATCAATGAGATGCAGAAATCTTAAGCCCGTCAGGTCGACAACAGCTGGCTGGCGCCCTTGCTATCGAACACGTCCCTGGATGTAACGAGCATAAAATATCGGATTGACCTCGGGTCCTGAGTAAGGTTGTAAAGGCGGCCGATTACATATTCTAAAATGGCGGCACGCCTTATGCAATTTGAGCGATTGAAGATCCCCGAGTTGTTGCTGGTGTCGCCGAAGAAACATGGCGATCAGCGTGGATTCTTCTCCGAAACCTTTCGCGCGGATAGCTTTGCGGCTCACGGGCTGGAAGTAGCGTTCGTTCAGGATAACCATGTTTACTCCGCGCAGAAAGGAGTGCTGCGGGGGTTACATTTTCAGTTGGCTCCACATGCCCAGGGTAAACTTATAAGGTGCGAGCGCGGGGCGATCTACGACGTCGGCGTTGATATCAGGGTCGGTTCGCTGACCTATGGGTGCCATGTCGGGGTTGAACTATCTGCAGAAAACTGGCGCCAATTATGGGTCCCGCCGGGCTTTGCCCATGGTTACGTCACGCTCGAGGAAAATTGCGAAGTTATCTATAAGGTCACGGACTATTACACGCCGGAGTGCGACAGTGGCCTTGCGTGGGATGATCCGGCGCTGGGCATAGATTGGCGGCTCGCGCACGCTGACATCACTCTGTCAGACAAGGATGGAAAGCATCCGGGCCTCGCAAGATGCGCCTCCAGCCTTTCACTTTGGTCAGTAGGAAATCTATAAATGCGCGTACTCGTGACGGGTGGGGCTGGCTTCATTGGATCGGCTGTTAGCCGTCATTTCATCGCAGATCTGGAACATGAAGTTGTTATCGTCGATAAACTGACCTACGCTGGAAATCTTGCATCGCTCGCGCCGGTTGCATCTCGTGATGGGTATGTTTTTGAAAGGCACGACATTTGCGACGTCGCCGCGATCGATGCGATCTTTGCCAAATATCAACCCGATGCCGTGGTTCATCTGGCTGCCGAGAGCCACGTTGATCGTTCGATTTCCGGATCGGACGTGTTTGTGACAACAAATGTCATGGGCACATTTACGCTTCTCGAGGCCGCGCGCCGCTATCTCGCATCGTCGCGCAAGGCAGCTGATTTCCGTTTTATCCATGTCTCGACTGATGAGGTCTATGGCTCTCTTGGCGACGACGGATTGTTTACCGAAACAACACCGTACGATCCGAGTTCTCCCTATTCAGCCACGAAGGCCGCCTCCGATCATCTCGCAAAGGCGTGGCAGCGGACCTATGGCTTGCCAGTTATCGTATCGAATTGCTCGAACAACTACGGCCCGTATCACTTCCCGGAGAAGCTGATTCCTCTCATCATTCTCAACGCCCTCGATCGCATGCCCTTACCAGTCTACGGTGATGGCTCCAACGTGCGCGATTGGCTTCACGTGGAAGACCATGCGCGCGCGCTCGGGCTAATCCTCGTCAAGGGCCGTCCTGGCGAAACCTACAATATCGGCGGCCGCAACGAGCGGAAGAACATCGATGTGGTTCGTCAGATTTGTTCTTGGATGGATAATTTCCGGCCGATCAATCATTCGCACCACGACCTCGTATCCTTTGTCACTGATCGACCGGGCCACGATCGGCGTTACGCGATCGATGCAAGCAAACTGGAAAGCGAATTGGGATGGCGCGCACGGGAGACCTTTGAGACCGGTATTGAAAAAACCGTCCGTTGGTATCTCGATAACGCCGACTGGTGGAAGCCCTTGCGTGACAAGGTTTATAGCGGTGAGCGTCTTGGTCTTGGTCTCGTAAAGGCGTAAGGCAATAATGCGGGTGTACGTAATTGGGGCCCAGGGCCAGGTGGCAAGGTCTCTGCGTGAAGCGGCTAGGCTGTCCTTTTGGCAGCAACTTCGTGCGTACCATGCTTCGCTTAGCAGGTGAACGCGATCGGTCCCGCGTGGTCGACGATTCAGATCGGATGTCCGACCTATGCGCCCGATATCGCGAGTGCTATCGTCGATATGGCACAGCCAGCTTGTGAACTGAGGCCGGCTTTCAGATTTTGCAGGGGTTAGCGCTTTGCCGGACGGTATACGCTGACTTGGTATGCATTTGCGTGCGAGATTATTCGGCCTAGCGCCGAGCGCGGCGGGCGCTCTGTTCCGGTTGACCCGATCACCAGTTCCGACTATCCCGCGCCAGTCAGGAGGCTGGCGAATTCGCGGCTGTCGAGGGCGAGGCTGGAAGCCGTTTTTGATATACTATCCAGCCGATGAAAAGTTCGTTGGCGAATCGCTTGGATCGACTTAGTCCGCGTTGAATTGGGGCCGCATATGAAAGGCATTATCCTTGCCGGTGGTAGTGGGACCCGCCTCTATCCGATGACATTGGTCACTTCCAAGCAATTATTGCCGGTTTACGACAAGCCGATGATCTACTATCCGCTGACCACGTTGATGCTTGCCGGCATCCGGGAGATCCTGATCATTTCGACGCCGCACGATTTGCCGCTGTTTCAGGCTCTGCTGGGAGACGGCAATCGTTGGGGACTGTCTCTGTCATACGCCGTTCAGCCTCGCCCCGAAGGTTTGGCGCAAGCGTTCATCATCGGCGCACAATTTGTGCAAGGCGGTCCCTCGTCGCTTATCCTCGGTGACAATATTTTCTTTGGGCATGGTTTGCCGGCGCTGCTCGCCAATGCCGTGTCGCGAACCACAGGCGCGACGGTTTTCGCCTATCATGTCACCGACCCCGAGCGCTATGGCGTGGTCGCATTTGACGCACAGGGAAACGCCACTTCGATCGAGGAAAAGCCACTGCAGCCTAAGTCGAACTTCGCAGTGACTGGACTCTATTTCTACGACAACCGCGTCGTCGATATTGCTGCCAATATCAGGCCGTCGCCGCGCGGGGAACTGGAAATCACCGACGTGAACCGCGCGTACCTCGCCCGGGGGGAACTGGCAGTCGAACGAATGGGACGCGGCTTTGCCTGGCTGGACACTGGAACGTCAGATAGCCTTTTGGAAGCTGCCAATTTTGTCGGCACGCTTGAGCGACGGCAGGGTTTTCGGATTGCCTGTCCGGAAGAGGTGGCCTTTAGCCAGGGTTATATTGATCGCGATCAGTTGGAACGTTTGGGCGCCGCGCTGGGAAAGAGCGCCTATGCACGCTACGTTAGCGACCTTGCAAAGAAAACGTAAACGTAGGCTCGCCGATCATAGCAACAACGTAGTCTACCATGATCCCGGAGATCCAGCAGCCAAGGACAACGACATGCCAGGATCCCCTTCCGCATTTTCCAGCGATCTGGCGGTCGTTTATCTGGCGCGCTACGCGGAAGGCGTAAAGCCGGTCGCGAATTTCGTTGAATCCTGGGAGCGGCATCCGCCCGGGATCGCGCATGACCGTGTGGTCATACGGAAAGGATTTCCGGACGGAAAAGTCGCGCAAGACAAAATCCTGCAACGCGCATTCTCGCACGCCGTCTCCGTGTCAGATGACGGCTTCGACATCAACGCCTATGCGAAGGCGGCGAGGCAATTGCCGCACAAGCACGTGGTCTTTTTCAACACGTTCTCCGAAATCGCATCGGATAACTGGCTTCGTAAACTTCATTCGGCGTTCGCTGATCCTACGGTTGGAATCGCCGGTGCCACCGGTTCCTACGAGAGCCCCCTTAGCACCATGAAGCGCGTCCGAAAGGGAGTATGGCAGCTTCAGAATCGGGGGTTTCCCAAGCTTGCCAGCTTCAACTGGTTGCTCCAGGTGATCAGGACGCGCTTGCCGAAGCGGCTTGCCATCAAGCTGGTCGTCAGGGTGGTTTCCTATTTCGCGGCGCGCACGACCAATCCGGATCGCGACCACGCGCTTGACGACCAGTTCGAAGCGTACTGGGCGGGCGAAATTGCTCCTGGTGGCAGGTTGGCACGCCTGAATGAGATTCCGGCGTTTCCCAATCCACACATCAGGTCGAATGCATTTATGATCGAGCGGCAGATTTTTCTCGATGCGCTGCCAGGTTCGATCGACACCAAGAACGACTCATATCTGTTCGAGAGCGGCCCGGACTCCCTGACTCAACGCATGCTCCAACGCGGTCTGAAGGTTGTCGTGGTGGGTGGCGATGGATGCATTTACGAGATGGACAGATGGGCCAAAAGCGGCACGTTTCGCCTTGGCAGCCAGCATAACCTACTCGTCAGGGACAACCAGACCCGAGCGTTTGACGATATGAACGCCGCCGAGCAGCGCGCCTTCGCGACGATGACCTGGGGCGATGAATCCAGGTAGGCTTGCGGACCGTTGAGACGGCCGCCCGCGCTCCGTTAGCGATGCCCACGGCTTGAACCCGATTGGGAGGGTGGGAACGCTATATGGAGCATGTTCTGCCGCAACCCGCTCCCCGGAACCTTAGTCGTCGGTTTGACTGTCCGCGACGTTTATTCGCCGTGACGTTTATTCGCCGTCGGACCATTAACCCTCATTGCGGAGCTGTTTCGGGGGCAGAATTGCCCGTGGTAGACTGGGGTTAGATTGTGCTGCACTGCATTGGTTGGTAAATAGGCCGCCGAAGGGGGCGAACGGAGGGCGAACGGGGGCGCGCTGCGCTACAGCCGCTTTTCGCCTATGTCTGAGCCGATTCCAAAGTTCCCAGTGAGAAGCAAATGCACGTTCCCGAGAATGTTCACCGTGGCGATACGCCGCCTGACCCGTCCGGGTATTCAGGGCAACGCCTAACCGCGTCGGCGCCCGTGCGCGGCATCATTGGGTGCGATCTTGATGTTGCGGTGACGCGGATCGTCCACTACCAGGCGTCGCTCAGTAACGAATCGTCGGTCGTGCGATTTGCAGTTGCAGCGGTTGCCTGATGCAGGTTTTTTCGATTTCTCCTGTGAAAATATTGGCACGCCTGTGGCGCAACCGTGACCTGATGCGCGCTTTGGTGCAACGGGAAGTTGTCGGGCGCTATCGCGGGTCGGTGCTTGGGCTTTTCTGGTCGTTTTTCAATCCGATTCTGATGCTCGTCATCTACACCTTCGTCTTCAGCGCCGTCTTCAAGATGCGCTGGAATGTCGGGAGCGACTCGAAGACTGAGTTTGCGATGGTGCTGTTTCCCGGACTGATCGTATTCACGCTTTTCTCGGAATGCCTGAACCGCGCGCCCAGCCTGATCCTGAGCAACGTAAACTACGTCAAGAAGGTGGTTTTTCCGCTGGAGATACTTCCTTGTGTTGCGCTCGGTTCGGCGATCTTTCATGGCGCGGTGAGCCTGTGCGTGTGGTTTATTGCGTATCTGTTCTTGTTTGGAGTGCCGCATCTCACGGTCGTGCTGATCCCGGTGGTTTTGCTGCCGCTACTGCTTCTTATCCTGGGGGTGAGTTGGTTTCTGGCTTCGCTCGGTGTCTATTTGCGCGATGTCGCGCAATTCATGGGCATGATCACCACGGTCCTGATGTTCCTGTCGCCGATCTTCTATCCAGTGAGTGCGTTTCCGGAGAAATATCGCAGCCTGTTGTTCCTCAATCCGATCACGCCCGCGATCGAGCAGACGCGGGATGTGTTGTTCTGGGGAAAGGTGCCGGACTTGTCCATGTTTCTGATCTATCTTCTGGGCGGGGCGTTCGTCGCGTGGTGTGGTTTTGTCTGGTTTCAAAAGACGCGCCGGGGATTCGCCGATGTCCTTTGACGAAACCGCGATTAAGGTAGAGAACCTCAGTAAGTGCTACCAGATCTACAACAAGCCGCACGACCGTTTGAAGCAGTCCTTATTCCCGCGGTTGCAGGCGCTGATTGGCAAGGCGCCGCAGCAGTATTTTCGTGAGTTCTGGGCGCTGAGAGACGTTTCGTTTGAGATCAAGAAGGGCGAAACGGTCGGTATCGTCGGGCGCAACGGCAGCGGAAAATCGACCCTATTGCAGATGATCTGCGGAACTCTAAATCCGAGCGGCGGTACGATCAAGATAAACGGTCGTGTGGCTGCGCTGCTCGAGCTCGGAGCGGGCTTCAATCCGGAATTCACCGGTCGCGAGAATGTCTATATGGCTGCAACGCTCTATGGGTTGACGCGGCCGCAGATCGACAAGCGTTTTGAGCGGATAGCCGCATTTGCTGACATCGGCGAATTCATCGAGCAGCCGGTGAAGACCTACTCGAGCGGAATGTATGTCCGGCTGGCGTTTGCCGTGATTGCACATGTCGACGCCGACATTCTTGTGGTCGACGAAGCGCTCGCAGTCGGGGATGCGGTGTTCACTCAAAAATGCATGCGCTTCATCCGAGAGTTTCAAAAACACGGCACCTTGTTGTTTGTCAGCCATGATACCGGCGCCGTGCAGAATCTGTGCGAATCCGCGATCTGGCTGTCCCACGGTCAGGTCCGGATGACCGGCACGTCCAAAGAGGTCTCTGAAACTTACCTTCAGTTCACGCTCCAGGAAGTTTATGGCGAAGAGGCCAAGTTGATTTCGGTCGCGTCGGACCAAACGGTTGGCGGGCCAGCGTCTGAAACATCGCCGGAGGATCCGCACACATTGGCTGTGGATTACGGGGCCGTGGCCAAGGTGCGCGACAATACCGCCGTCGCGACCGGCTGGAAGACCGGACAGGCTGAAATTCAATCCGTTTCTTTGACAAAATTGTCGGCTGGTCAGCAGGGGATATATGAAGGCGGCGAGCGCGTTCGCATGACAGTCCGCGCCAAGGCGCATGGTCCACTGGAGAAGCCGATCCTGGGATTTCTGATCCGGGATCGGTTGGGACAGGATCTGTTCGGAGAGAATACCCTTCCGTTCACCGATAGAACGCCGATTCGCGTCAAGCCCGGAGCGACGTTCGAGGGTGTGTTCGAGTTCCGTCTGCCAATGCTTCCCAACGGGCAGTACGCCGTCATGGCATCAGTCGCGGACGGCGACTGCTACGAAAACATTCAGCATCATTGGATGCATGACGCGCTAATCGTCAACGTGGCTTCAAGCAAGATTCGTTACGGGCTCGTCGGCATTCCGTTCGGGCGGGTAGAGTTGAAGGTTACGAATGATTAAACGAACGCTCCACGAGCTCTACGCCAACCACACCGGAAAGATGTCCGACAAGTGGACGCTCTATCTCGATGAATATGAGCGCCTGTTCGCGTCGATGCGGAATTATCCGGTCCGGCTGCTCGAGATTGGTGTCCAGAACGGCGGTTCGCTGGACATCTGGTCTCAATTCTTTCCGAAGGCGCAAGCGATCGTCGGCTGTGACATCAATCCGAATTGCGAGCGCCTGACGTATGATGATCCGCGCATCGGCATCATTGTCGGCGATGCGAATGATCCGCAGACTCAGGAGCTGATACTGCAGAGGTCCGGACAGTTCGACATCGTGATCGATGACGGGTCCCATCTGTCCAGCGAGATCATTAGGACTTTCGCGCTGTATTTTCCACATCTTGCGGAGGGTGGAATCTTCGTCGCCGAGGATCTGCATTGCAGTTACTGGGATAAGTTCGAAGGCGGGCTCTACTATCCCTATTCCTCGATCACGTTTTTCAAGCGCCTTGCGGATGTCATCAATCATGAGCATTGGGGGGTGCCCAAGGCCCGCGGCGAAATTCTGCGCGGCATCTTTGGCAAATACGGCTGCGAGCTACCCGAAGAAAGTCTGGCGTTGGTTCATTCGGTCGAATTCATCAATTCGATGTGCGTGGTGAGAAAATCGCCCGCCGCAAACAACGGCCTCGGTCTGCGCGTTATTTCCGGCACCGTGGAGTCGGTGGTTCCGGCCAACCAGGAATGGAGCGGCACTCCGTACAAATTGGATCCGCTCTTCGACGAAAGCAAGAATATCTGGACCAATCGATCTGCGCCGCCCGACGAGATGTTCCCCGAGATCGTGCGCGACCTTGCCACTTCGGCCGGGATCAATTCGGATCTGAATCGCGAGCTCTTGGACCTGAAGCAGCGAAACGAACAGCTAAGTCGCGAGCTCGATGAAATCCGCAGATCAACCAGTTGGCGAATAATGGCGATCCCGCGGCTTTTGGCAACTCGCATGCGAAGTCTGGCGTCCGACGCGCGGACCGGCAGTCTTCGTCGGATACTCAGCGCAGGCGTGAAGTCGCCCTGGCGGTCCTTTTCAAGGAGCAATCCGAAGATCGCCGATCGTCTTCGCAGGTTTGTCTTGCGACATGGATTTGCTTTTTATCGACAGCACATGAGGGACACCCAGCTGGGTCGCGCCATCGGTCAATATGTTCGTGATCGTGGGCTGATCAGTTCGTTCGACCTGCATTCGAGTTCGCTTCCGCTAGGCAGCCTGGAGATCGCTGCGTCCGAACCGACGCGCGCCTCTGATGTCGAGGCCCGTTCGCAAGTGCCAGGCTACCACCTAAGCCCTCCGCTAAATCTCGAGGTGGCGGACGACCTCGCCGATCGTCCCTCCGTCAACGTACTGCTGCCGAGTCTGCGCCTGAAAAGCATGTCCGGCGGTCCCAATACCGCGCTGCTGCTCGCGTCCATGTTGGCGGAACGCGGCGAACGGATCCGGATGATCGCCTGCGATGCATCGCTGGAGGGTGAAGAAGCCGCGCTATTCCCCTACATGGAGCGACTGTTGAACCGGCCGGTCGCCCGGGACCGCATCGAGATCGTCGATGGATTCGACCGCACCAAGCCGATCTCGATCGGGATCCGCGATGTATTTTTCGCGACTGCCTGGTGGACCGCCCAAATTGCGAAGTACGCCGTCGCCAATACTGCTAATAAGGCATTCATTTACCTGATTCAGGATTTCGAGCCAATTCTGCACGAGGGCTCCACCTTTCAGGCCCGTGCGCTCGAAACCTATGGCCTGCCCCATATCCCACTGATCAATACCCAACTCTTGCTCGACCATTTGGTCCGGGAAGGTGCGGGGCGCTTCGCAGACCCGGCATTTGTTGCCGATGCGCTATGGTTCAATCCTGCCCTGGATCGCACCCACTATTTTCCCATCGCCTCTCAATCCAAAAAGAAGGTGCTGCTGTTCTACGCCCGCCCCAGCATTGCACGCCGCAACCTGTTCGAACTCGGCCTCGTTGCGCTGCGTCGCGCCGTTGCCTCCGGCGCGATCGACAAGGACAATTGGGAAGTCTGGTCGATGGGCGAAAAGCTTCCGCCGATTGCACTCGGCGAAGGCGTCATGCTCAATCCGCTGCCATGGATGAGCTTCGACGACTACGCCAAGCGTGTGCGCACGGCCGATCTGTTGCTGTCGCTGATGCTGTCGCCGCATCCAAGCTATCCGCCGCTGGAAATGGCTGCGTCGGGCAAGCTGGTCGTTACCAACAGCTTCTCGGTAAAGACGGCGGATCGCATGCGGGCGTTCTCGCCGAACATTATCGTTGCGGAGCCGAATGCCGAAAGCGTCGGGCAGGCTATCGAGAACGCAGCAGGGCGGATCAATTGCGGGCTGCCGAGTTACGATTCCTCCGGCGCGATCGCATTGCCGACAGACTGGGATCAGAGCCTCAACGGAATCGTCACGGAATTGCTTGCGCGCCTGGAAGGGATGCGCGAGCAAGCGCTGGAAACCGCGCGATCGGTGGCGCCGGGCCTGCCGTCGGTGGCGAAGAGCGACTACGAGGCCTACCGTAAGACGAGTCTCGCCCGTCGTCGACGGGATGGAATGTACCATCAGACGCCCGGCCTGCTTTCGTTCGTAACCACGGCCTACAACACTGATCCTCGATTCCTCGAAGAGCTTGGCAACAGTGTTTTTCTTCAGGACGGGGGAATGCATTTCGAATGGCTGATCCTCGACAACGGCTCCACAGAGGAGGGCACCCGCGGCACCCTTGTAAGGCTCGCACGCCATCCCGGCGTGCGGCTCGAGCGCGTCGAGAGCAATCTAGGTATCATCGGCGGAATGCGGTACTGTCTTGAACGGGCGTCTGGGCGTTATATTCTGCCGCTGGATTCCGACGATCTGATCGAGCCCGATTGCGTCCACGTTCTCACTCGCTTCATCGAGGATAACAATTATCCTGCGCTGCTCTTTACCGACGAAGACAAGCTGGACTCGGGGCGGTTTCATTCGGCGTATTTCAAGCCGGACTGGGATCCCGTGCTGTTCCCGCACTCGTGTTACATTGCGCATCTTTGTGCCATCGATCGCGAACTGGCGATTCAGCTTGGCTTATACAGCGACGGCTCTGCCGAAGGCTGCCACGATTGGGACAGCTTTATCCGTTTCATGCTCGCCGGCAAAAAGCCGACGCATGTTCCGGAAGTGCTTTACAGTTGGCGCATGCATACCGCATCGACGTCTGGAAACATCGAATCGAAGTCCTACATCACCGAGTCCCACCGGCGGACGCTGCAGAGATTTCTTGATCGCTCCGGCGCAACAAATGTCGAGCTCGTGAACAGCCCACTGTTCCAGTACAATGTGGACTGGTGGTTCCGGCGAAAGCGATTGGATGCGCAATCGATTCAGACGGTCCTGATTGGCGCGAATGACGCCTCGGACGCGCTGCCGGACGCTGCGACCATCGTGCTGGGGCGCGGAAACGTTTCCGATATCGCCGATGCGATCGAGAGAATCGACAGCGATCTCGTCCAGCTGCAATGGAACGGCGTTTTGCCGCTCGACGACGAGTGGCGCTGGGACGCGATGGCGCTCCTCGAATTGTTCGCTGATGCGGTGATGGTCGGCGGCATGCTGCACGACGGCTCCGCAGTCGTGGATGGTCCCCGCGTTTTTGGCTACGGCGATGGTTGCGATTGTCCGGATCAGGGGCGCGCGCTGACCGATCCTGGCTACGGCGCGCGGATGTGGAAGCCACATACGGCTTCGGCAGTCTCGACAGCGCATTGCGTCGTCAGGACGTCGTTTCTGAAGCAGTGCTTAGGTGAACTGCGGCGCGAAGATGTCGCGATTGAAATGCTCGGCCCTTGGCTGGGCGCGATGGCGGCAGAAGGGGGCAGGAGAGTGGTCTATTCGCCCTTCATGCGCGCACGTGTCGACAGGACCTACACCGCGGTTGCGTCCCACAAAGGGATTGCGCGTTGGTTGTCGCGCTTCTGGTCAATGATCCCCGACCAGCGGGTCTATTCCCCGAGGCTCGGTCTTGAGCGGGAACTCGCCTACCGGGAAGTCCACCCCGAGGCCAATCTCCAGCATCTGGCGCGCCTCCACGCCGGGCTTCTCGGCTACTCCGACTGGCTCGACATGCATATTGCCCGGCGGCAGTCGCGCTACCAGCTCCCGGCTCAGACGGTCTCGGTTTCGCTCATTACGACGGTTTATGAAGGCACGAGAATCGACCTACTCGACGCGTTGGCGGCGTCAGTTGTGGCGCAAACTTTAAAGCCGCTGGAGTGGGTCATTGTCGCACACGGGCCGATTGCGCCGGACGCGCTTGCTCACATCGTACGCGAGGGCGCCGATCATTGGCGCGCAACGATCGTCGTTGAGCCGGCGTCGCTCGGTATCATGGGTGCCATGCGTCGCGGACTGGATAAAGCCCAGGGCGACTACATCGTGCCGGTAGATGCGGATGACCTGCTCACGGTGGATGCCGTTCAGATCTTGGCGAGTTCGATCGAGCGATTGGACCGGCCGGACATGATTTTTTCCGACGAAGACGCGCTCGTCGAAGGCAAGCCGGTGTCGCCCTATCTTCGTGCTGCGTTCGATCCCGTACTCAACCTCGACAGTTCGTATATTTGGCACCTGTGTGCTATCAACCGTGAGCGCGCCCTGTCGCTGAGGCTCTATACTGATCCCGGCGCCACATGGTGTCACGATTGGGACAGCGTGATGCGGATCGCCAATGCGGACGGCCGGATCGAGCACGTTCCCGAAGTGCTTTATCATTGGCGGCAACATGCCGATTCGACAACCCACAAGCCGAAAGGAGACGACCGCTCGATAGGGTCAGTGAAGTATGTCCTCGAGCGACAGATCGCACGTCAGGCGAAGCCCGACCAGTTCTTCGTTGCGGACTGGCCGGAATATCGCGGTGCGCGTGAGCTGTATATTGCGCGCAAGACTGATTATCTGCCTCAACTGATCTGGATGGGCGACGCGACCAGCATGGAGAAGGTTGATTCCGATGCTGTTGTGCTGTTCGCCGCTAACGGGTTAACTATTCAGGCACAAGAAGCTGCAACGGAAGTGGCCCGCCTGCTTGAACTGCATCCCACGATCGGTGCCGTTGGAGGCATTGTAGTCGGATCCGACGACTTTGTCTCGGACGGATGCTACATGCTTAATCGGGCTGGTGTGCTGGAATCGCCGTGGGTGGGTCGAAAGGTAGGCTGGGCTGGCCCCTACGCATTGGCATTGAAACCGCAGACCGTGGTGACAACGGGCGATTTGCTCGCTTTGTTTAGGGTTTCGGCCTTGAAACGCGCTGGTCTCTGGCCGTTGGAAATGAGCGAGCATTCGTCGTATCTCGCCCGCGACATTTGCCTCCTCTTAGCGAAGGACGGGTGGACCACGGCGTTCTCGCCGCTCGTCCGCGCGCGCACGGGCCGCGCAGCTCAAGGGAACGCAGCCGTCACTCGCTTAGTGCCTAATGTCCGGCGCGAAAGCCACGCGCTGGTGAGATATGGAACGGCGCTTAGCTGCAGAGTGTAGATATGGCAAAAGACAGGTGCCGGTGTTAAATGCGACCGATGCCGTTCATACAGGCAATGCCAACTTCGCTGCCGCAAATGGAGAGCCAACTGCGAATAGGGGATGATGAATACCGAAGCTAACGTCAGCAGCTTGTTTGAAGGGAGAGCAGTGCAATACTGAGAAGCGGTTCAACTCAAGTTGCCTTATTTCAGGGTATCGAAGCGGACGTGCCCAGGCACTTTTTGCGGCTATAAGAACAAGTTATCCGCAGCCCTTGGCTAACTATCATCTTGGATGCGAGCGGGACGCGGCCGGGCACGGAGATTGGAATCAACCATGGGGTATGGCAAGTGACACAGGGCAGGAAGCGTCTCCGGCTTACGATTATCTGTCCCGTCTATAACGAGGAGAAAACTGTTCCGCTGTTTTTTTCGCGCGCCCTGCCGGTGATACAGCAGCTGCTGGCGAACTATCATGTTGAACTGCTATTTCTCAACAACGCTTCAAGAGATGGGACCTACAGCGAGATCTGCAAGCTGCGCGCGCAATACGACTTTGTCTATGTGATCACGCTCAGCTCGAATGTTGGCTATCAACGCTCGCTGGAATGCGGACTGCGAAACGCCGAGGGCGACATCATCGCGTTCATTGATGTGGATTGCGAAGATCCGCCGGAAATGCTTCTCGATTTCGCGAGCTATTACGAGAAGGGTTTCGATATCGTTTATGGCGCGCGCGTTGACCGCGCGGAGGCGAGGCCGATTAAGATGATGCGCAAGGCATTCTATCACGTCGTCCGTCTGCTCGCAGACGACGATATCATTCTTTACATGGCTGAATTTTCCTTGATGACCTCGGAGGTCCGTGACGCCATCGTCAATGAACAGAACTCCTTCCCCTTCATTCGTGCCTCGATCTCGCGGGTCGGATTCAATCGCATCGGTCTGCCCTACAAGCGGGAGCGCCGTATCGCGGGCGAGACCAACTACAATCTGTTGGGGATGACGATCTTTGCGATCGCCGGAATTCTTTCGTCGACGACGCTGCCGCTGCGTCTACCGATCTATGTATTTCCGATGTGGCTTTTGCTGACGGGGGTGCTCGGCGTCATACAGATTCTGAGCGGAAATCCATGGTTGATACTGCTCAACGTGCTGAGCGGCTGTACTTTTCTGGGTTTGACCGCGTCGTTCACTGCACTCTATGTGGCGCGATCCTACAAGAACGGATTGGGACGGCCGAACTATGTCATGAACCGGCGCTATACGCATGCGCAGCCGCCCGTCGTGACGCCTTGAACGAAGCCGCCATGCAATCGCGCGACGGCGTACCGCAGGCGGTCCATGATTTCGTCAGCTTCGACGGCGGCGTGCGGGCGCGCGGCTATTTGCAGCAGCCGGACCGCTATCGCTTCTGGCGCGGCGTGATCGACGAGACCCCTCGAATTTCGCGAGGAGCGGGCCTTTCCTATGCGGGCGCGAGTTTTCTCGCCGACGGGCTTTCGGTCTCGCACCGCTGGTTCGATCGGGTGCTCGATTTCGACACTGGCCGCAGCGTGGTCGAGGTGGAGACTGGCATCACGCTGTACGCCCTGCATCGTTTTCTGTCCGCGCGCGGCCTGTATTTGCCGGTCCAGCCGGGTCATGGGCGCATTTCCGTTGGCGGATGCATCGCAGCCGACGTTCACGGCAAGAACCAGACCCGGGACGGGACCTTTATCAACCAGGTCGAAGAGGTCACGCTCGTTCATCCGGCGCATGGAACGTTGCAGCTGTCCCCGCAGCGCGACGGTGAATTGTTCAGGCTGACCTGCGGCGGTTACGGCTTGACCGGCCACATCGTTCGCGCCCGGCTGCGGGCCTGTGCCGCGCCAATCCCATGGGTGGAGATCCGCGCTGCGCCGTTCTCGAGCGCGGAGCAGGGGTTCAATTGCCTGCGTGAGGCGGCCCGAAATGCAGATTTTTCGTACACATGGCACGACATGAGCACGGCCGGCGCCGGCTTTGGCGAGGGTTTTCTGATTCAAGGAACTTTCGTGTCGCAAGACCGAGCGCCAGCCACAACGCCCGGCCTATCGGAGGCACCGGTCCTGTCGGCGGATGGTCGCGCGAGGTTACCGGTGTCTCTCTTGAACCGGCTCTCGACGCGGATGCTGAACTTCTTCTATCGCTGGCAGCAGCGATTCGCGCGCAACGGGGAAGTCGTGGCGCTGGCCGACGCGCTGTTTCCAACCCACAAGGCGCAAGCCTATTTCCAGTTCTTCGGCGCCGCCGGCTTCCGGGAATATCAGGCGATACTGCCCCACGCTGCCGCCACGAACTATGTGGATGCAATCCACGGCTATCTTCGTGAGAAGCCGCTGCCGATCACGCTGTCCTCCGCCAAGTTTTTTGCTGGCTCACGCGATCTGCTGCGCTATACGGGCGACGGCATTTCGCTGGCGCTGAACATGCCGGCCGGCGCCGACGCCGACATGTTCATGGCGTTCTTGGACCAGCGGATGATCGAGCTTGGCGGAATCCCGAACATCATCAAAGACTCGCGGCTGCCGCGCGCGGTCGTCGACGTGTGTTACCCCGAAGCGGACCGGTTTCGTGAGGCCTTGCGCGCGTTCGATTCGAAGCGGTTGTTCCGCTCGGATCTGTCGGAACGGTTGAAGCTGTGACCGCCCTCGTGGTCGGAGCTTCAGCCGGCGTCGGCCGGGCGCTATCGGAAGCGCTTGCGGCCAACCGCAAGCGGCTTCTTCTCGCAGCAAGCGACGCAGAAGACCTCAATGCCTTGGCCCGGCATCTGCGCCTCGTCTATGGCGCAACTGTCGTCACGGTCGCCGCGGACGCCCGCGATCCCGACGCTTTTGCCGATCGGATTTCCGCCGCGGCCACTGAGATCGACGATATCGATGAACTCTACTTTCCGATCGGATTCTCGCGGCGGGACGATGGAGCGCAACTGGATGCAGACGCTTCCCTTGCCATTCTCAACAGCAACCTGACTGTCGTGACTGCCGTCACGGCGCGATTCTTGCCGGGCCTGCTGCGGCGACCCAAAGCGCGCATCGTCGGCTTCGGATCGATCGCTGCCGTGCGCGGCCGCAAGGCCAATGTGATCTACTCGGCGGGGAAGCGTGGACTGGAAAGCTATTTCGAGAGTTTGCGTCATCTCACTGCGGGTGCCGGCGTCATCGTGCAGCTGTATCGGCTTGGATATATCGAGACGCAGCAGTCGTTTGGCCAGCGGCTCCTGTTTCCTGTGGTGACGCCGGAACAGGTCGCGCGCTATGTCTCTGCGACGGAAGGGCGCGATTTCGGCGCGTGCTTTTTTCCACGGTTTTGGTGGCTGATCGCGCTTGCGGTCGCCTGGCTTCCGTGGCGGATCTACAAGAAGCTCAATTTTTAACCCTCAAGTCGCCTGGCGCAAAGGAGCGAGCTTGGCGGGGACGCCCCAGAAAGCCATCGGTTCGTAGTCGGGGTAGGGATAGTGGCCGCGATTGAGTTGGATCGGGCTGGCGCGGCTCTCGCATCGCTGCCGCACCAGATCGAAAACCGAGATTGGGCGCCCACTGCAGCAGTTGATCGCACCGCTGCAGCGCTCTGGGTTAGTCGCTGCCCGGACGAAGTCGGCGGCGACTTCTTCGACCGGCAGGTAATCCCGCAGCTGATCGCCGGCAGACATGTTGAAGACGGCATCGCCGCGCTCGATCGCGCGATCAAGCTGGGCTAGGAGACTGTTCGGATTCTGTCCCTCGCCATACGTGTAGAACAGCCTTAGCCACTGCAGCGTGAACGGCCGCTGCTTCTGCAACATCTCCAGGCTCTTGCGCAGCGCATCCTTGGCGAAGCCGTAGGGCGTATGGGGCCTAGTCTCCATCTCCTCGGTCAAGGGTCCATGCTGCATGCCGTATTCGAGGCAGGTGCCGGCCACCATCAACTGGCGTGTTCCCGCCGCGACGGCGGCTTCCAAAAAAGCGAGATCGGCCGGCAGATTACGGCCGATGTGAAAGAAATCACGATAATTCGGTAGGCCGGGCCACGCCAGATGGACCAGCACATCGGCCTCTCCAGAATGCTCAACGACGAGCTGGAAATCCGCGGCAAGGTCACAGGAGACGAATTTCACCTGCTTACGCCAGGGCATCGTCGCGGCGCGCTGGGCATCGCGGGCCACGGCGACAACGGTATGCCCTTCGCGCAGGAAACAGGCAACGACATGCCGGCCGACGAAGCCGGTCGCGCCGGTCACCACGACCTTCATGGCAGAACTTTCAGCTCCGGAACGGCCACCACGAACCTGCCGCCCCATGACTTGATCTGCTCATGTTGCTGCAGGACTTCGGAGGAGATGTTCCAGGGCAGGATTACAACCCAATCGGGCTTGCGCCTGGCAAGCTCGTCCGGAGGCAGGATGGGAATGTGGCTGCCGGGCATGAACTTGTTCTGTTTGGAGGGTGCCGCATCGCAGATGAAGCTAATGAGGTCGTGCTTTAGCCCGGCATAGTTCATCAGCGTATTGCCCTTCGCCGCGGCGCCATAGGCGGCGACCGACTTGCTGGCGCGCTTCTGCTCGATCAGGAAGCCGAGGAAGTCGTTCTTGACCTTGTCGGCCTTTTGCTGGAACGCTTGGTACAGGCGGAGGTCCTGCAATCCGAAGTGCTTCTCCTCAGCCAGCATGGCGGTCATGGCCGCCGTCGTCTGCCGCGGATCGTCTTGATGGCACCCATAGATCCTCAAAGAACCGCCATGGGTCGGCAGCTCTTCGAGATCGAACACGCGCAGGCCGGCCTTTTCGAAGATGCGGGCGACCGCCGTGAGCGACAGATACGAGAAGTGCTCGTGATAGGCCGTGTCGAACTGGTTGCAGGCGATCATGTTCTTGAGATGCGGAAACTCAAGATTGATCGTGCCGCCCGGCTTGAGCGCGATCCGCAGGCCCGCAGTGAAATCGTTGATATCAGGTACGTGGGCGTAGACATTGTTGCCGCAGATCAGGTCGGCCTGCCGTCCGCCTTGAGCGAGCTTTGTCGCCGTGGCCGCGCCAAAAAACGCGCGAAGCACCGGCACGCCGATCTTCTCGGCGGCATCCGCGGTGCTTGCGGTCGGTTCGATGCCGAGGCAGGGGATGCCCGCCGCAACGAAGTTCTTCAGCAGATATCCGTCGTTGGAGGCCACCTCGATGACGAAGCTGTCGCGCGTGAGGTGCAACGCTTCAGTGATCTTGTCGCAATAGGCCTTGGCGTGTCTCAGCCATCCCTGCGAGGTCGATGAGAAGTAGGCGTAGTCGCTGGAGAACAACTCGTCCGCTGCGGTATAATCCTCGGTCTGCACCAGCCAGCACGTGTCGCAGACGAGGATCTTCAGCGGGAAGGTCGTCTCCGGCGCGCGGAGCTGCACTTCCGACAGATAGGCGTTCGAGGGTGGCGCGTGCCCGAGGTCGAGGAACACGTGTTGCAGTTGCGCGTGACAGTGACGGCACTTCATAGCTCTATGCCCTTAAAGCCAGCATCAAGATAGGGATGTGAGGAGTCACGTGCGGACAAGTCTCTTGGCGGCAGGGGCCAGGCGACCCCGACCATCAGATCATCAAATCGAATGGCACCCTCGTCCGGCGACGAATAGAATGCCGTGTGCAGATACAATAGTTCGGAGTTTTCCTCCAGCACCTGGAAGCCATGCGCGCATCCTTCGGGGATCACGAAGGAGCAGCGGTTGTCCGGAGCAAGTTCGATTGCCGTCCATTTCAGGAAGGTGGGCGAGTCCTTGCGAAGGTCGACCGCGACATCGAACACCCGACCTCGCAAGCAGCGCACGATCTTCATCTCCGCCATTGGCGGCTTCTGATAGTGCAGGCCACGGACCGCACCGACAGCGCGGGTGATCGACTGGTTGATCTGGACGATCTTGCGCGTGCCGATGATGGAGCTTTCCTCATTGGCGCAGAACAGACGCTGGAACGAACCGCGGTGATCCGAAAGTACGCTGGTCTCGGCGATCCAGACCCCGGCGATATCGGTTTGGACCAGTTTCATGCTCCGCGGCCCCTCGTCCAGACAAGGCCGCGCGCGCTGGCCGCAGCAATATAGCTCTCGAGCTGGATCCGGCTCAGCGCTTCATTGCGCTCGAGCCAAGCCCGATACCACTCGGCAGTTGCCGCGACACCCTCCTGGAAGTTCCAGACCGGCCGCCAACCCAGTTCGCTCTGCGCCTTGCTGGTATCAAGCTGCAGCAGTCTGGCTTCATGCGGCTGCTCCTGATCTGTGCGGTGCCAGTCAACGGCCGGCCAGGCGTCTTGCATCTGCTCGAGAACATTCTTGACCGTTCGATTGCCGTCGCGGTCCGGTCCGAAATTCCAGGCCCCGAGGCACGACTGATCACCCTTGAGCAGACGCTCGCCAAGCAGAAGATAGCCGGACAGGCATTCCAGCACGTGCTGCCAGGGCCGTGTGGCGTTGGGCGAGCGTATCTCGACCGATTGGCCGGCGCCGATCGACCGTACTACGTCAGGAATCAGCCTGTCTTCCGACCAGTCACCGCCGCCGATCACGTTGCCTGCACGCGCCGTTGCCAGCAACGGGCTGCCCGCTGTGTGGAAGAAGGAACGTCGGAAGCTCGCGGCCACCAACTCTGTACCGGCTTTCGAGGCGCTGTAGGGATCGTGACCGCCCAGCGGATCGATTTCGCGATAGCCCCAAACCCACTCCTTGTTCTCGTAGCACTTGTCCGTGGTCACCACGACCACCGCTTTGAGCCCGGACAGCTTGCGGCAGGCCTCGAGCACGTGGGCCGTACCCATCACGTTGGTAGCCCAGGTCTCAACCGGGCTGCAATAGGACCGGCGCACCAGCGGCTGCGCCGCCATGTGGAAGACCATATCGGGCTGTGTCTTCAGAATGGCGCCCTCCAGCGCCTCCTGGTCGCGGATATCGATGAAGTTCGAATTGATGTCGAGGCGCAGGATGTCCCAGTGGTTTGGGCTGGTTTCCGGCGGCAGCGAAATGCCGGTAACTCGCGCGCCCAGCGTCTCCAGCCAGAGCGTCAGCCAGCTTCCCTTGAAGCCGCTGTGACCCGTCACGAGGACGTGCAGGCCGCTATAGATGTCAGAAAACATCTCTACCAGCTTTTCCAGGGCGCGCGGCCCTTGGCCCACATATCCTCAAGCTGGTTCTTGTCGCGCAACGTGTCCATCGCGTGCCAGAAACCATCATGTTGGTAGGAGGTGAGTTGCCCCTTTGCCGCAAGCGTCTGCAGAGGCGCCTGCTCCCAGACCGTAGCGTCGCCCTCGATGTAGTCGATCACGGACGGTTCGAGCACGAAGAAGCCGCCATTGATCCAGGCGCCATCGCCGGCGGGTTTTTCCTGGAACTGTTCGACCTTGCCGTCGTCGATGCGAAGCGCGCCGTATCGTCCGGGTGGCTGGATCGCCGTGACGGTTGCTTGCCGTCCTGTCTTCTTATGCACCTTGATCAGCGCATCGATATCGATATCCGATACGCCGTCACCATAGGTGAAACAGAACGTCTCGTCGCGGAGATACGGCGCGACACGCCTCAGCCGTCCGCCAGTCATCGTCGCTTCGCCGGTGTCGACTAGCGTGACCTTCCACGGTTCGGCAAACTTCTCGTGGATCTCCATCTTGTTGTCGCGCATGTCGAACGTCACGTCCGACGTGTGCAGAAAATAGTTCGAAAAATACTCCTTGATCACGTAGCCCTTATAGCCGAGGCACACGATGAATTCGTTGATGCCGTAGTGCGAGTACATTTTCATGATGTGCCAGAGAATCGGCTTCCCGCCGATTTCGATCATGGGTTTGGGCTTCAGATGAGATTCCTCGCTGATGCGAGTTCCCAGGCCGCCCGCCAAAATAACAACTTTCATCCGCCGTCCTGTCCCCGTTCAGCTAGCCTTGTATAGACGTTCAGCCGATCTTTTGCGCTGAAAATATCCGCGTCGACCAGTTTACAATACCTGCTGTGCGCCCTCAATGCTTCGACGTTCTTAAGCTATTGTTATCTGGAGAAAATCTCTCGCCCCTAACCCCAAACCGATTGAGTATCCAATCGGCCGTAAAGATGCAATTTCGGATTGCTCGTCGTGATTGCGGTCAGGCCGCGCGGCCCTGTTGCCTCCCCAAGGGGACTAGCTCCGCGCTGTCGGGCCAGCCGATCGGCACTGGGCTCGCGCAGGGAATCGATTTTGATCCTTCAAGATTCTGGCCGCATGGCGTGTGATATATCGATCCCGATCGAGGTGAGCACGTCATCCCAAGCCTGGAGTTGAGCTGCTTTCGTTAACACGCGCTCAACATACTGGCGGCCTAGGCCGTGTGGACAGTTACCTTATCCAGAGCAGAGTGGCGGCAATGGCGACGACGGCGAAGTAGTTTCGC
>NZ_JBEGDB010000131.1:0-22306 GCF_043638955.1 Bradyrhizobium sp. 31Argb
CATCATGCGCTCCGTCTATCAAACGGAGCAGCCCCTTCCAACTAAGCACGTGGTCCCACAATCGGGGTCCATTTCAACCTTCTCTCGCTGGCATGCGCGGATGATCCGCTGCACGTCGGCCTGATTCACGTTGGCTGGACGGCGGGGCATGTCGAATGATCTCTCTGGATGCGTTCCTTAAACTGGTATATACCCCAGTGCCATATCACTCACTGGGGAACTATGGCAGCGAGAGTAAAAAAGCGAACCGATACTTCCACCAATCGGGAATCTGACAAGATCATTGTCCGACTACCGGAGGGAATGCGGAAGCACCTCGCCGACATGGCCTCGCGTCGCGGCAAGTCGATGAACGCCGAGGTTGTCACCGCGCTGACAATCCACATCATGCGCGACGGCGAGCCCGATGAGAGCACAGTCAAAAGCGAGCTCGCCGAGCTGAAGGAGGAAATCAAGCTCAGCGAGGAGGGCCTGATCCAAATGTCGAAACGACTCCAGGCCGGCGTGATCGGACTGGAGAATCTCTTGTTCGACGTTCGAGATGTTGATCTCGATGCCTTCATATCCGATCAGCGCGACCATGGTTTCAACCTGAGCCGGGCGGAAGCGATCCGCAAGATCGTGCGCGCTTACCTTGATGAGCGCGGATATGGTCCCGCAAACAAGAAAAATCCCGGCGGTTAGGCCGGGTTTCGACTTTTCCTCATCCCACCCTTAGATTTTCAGCGGACGTCTTGCCCCTGTTGGTCATTTCTTCGTAGCTCACCTTGGTCCCCTCATTGAGACCGCTTAGCCCCGCTTTTTCTACGGCCGAGATGTGAACGAAGATGTCCTTGCCGCCTTTGTCGGGTTGAATGAACCCATACCCCTTTGTTGCATTGAACCACTTCACAATACCTGTCGCCACGTCGGCACACTCCGTTTTTGAACAAGGGGGGGTATTCTATGGTGGCCGGATGGTCCGCGGCAAGAAAAACCCCACCTGCACCCCCGCCCCTTTGCAGTTCGGTCCATTCCCCGGTTGAGCTGGTTTTCTTGGCTCAGAACGAAGTTCCTCTAGCCCCTCGGTACAGCCAGTGACGCCACGCGGAACAGTCCATTTGTAGCAACGTTGAATGATCGCACACAGGATCCGTGTGTAGTGCCCAAAGGCAGCTCGGTCCGGATTTGTCCCCTGGGCCGGTCAGCGTCGACCGCCTATGCTGCCAACAGCGCAAAAGAGAAGGTCGCGCCGCCTACCGGCTCGTTCGATGCAAGAAGCTCGCCTCCGTGTTCGCGCACGATGCCATAGCTGATCCAAAGGCGAGCCCCGTGCCCTCGCCAACCCGCTTAGTAGTAAAGAACGGCTCGAAGATATGGCTGATGTGATCCTTGTCGATTCCAGAACCGTTGTCCGAAATCCGGAACAGGATTTCGTTACCCTTGCGCGCCGCCGAGACGACCAGCCGAGGCAATTCGGTGCCACGCATCGCATCGATCGCATTTTCCACAAGATTGACGATCACCTGGTGCAATTGCCCCTCATTGCCGGAGATCCAGAGGTCCGGCTCGACCTCCATCTGCAGGTCGATGCGGACCTGCTTGGTGCGCACGGCCCACAGCACGGCAGTGTTGATCAATCGTTCGATGTTGACGCGCTCGACATCGCCGAGCTTGCTGAAGGACAGCCGGCGCAAATTCTTCACGATCTCGCTGATGCGAACCGCACCCTCCATGGTGCCTTCGATGAGCGGGCCGACGTCCTCCAAAATCTCGTCGATGCGCAGGCTCTTCCTTTGCGCCGGAAGGTCGGCAGTCTTGCCTTTGCCGTGGACCGCGTCGAGATAGGCGACGATCGCCGTACGGTAGCGCATTAGCGTGTGGATGTTACCATAGACGAAGCTAATCAGGTTGTTTAGCTCATGCGCAACGCCGGCGACGAGACGGCCGAGGCTCGCCATCTTCTCCTGCTCGACCAGTTGGCGCTGGGCGCGCTGCAATTCGTGATGCGCCTTGTGCAGCGCCTCGTAGCGGCGAAGCTCGCCGATCGGGCGCCCGGTCAGCACCACGCCGATGAAGCGGCCGCGATGATCGTGGCGCGGTGAGCTGTTGATGGCAAAGAGATCGGAGCTGCCGCCCTCGCTCGGAAACCGCAGCTCACCGTCGACGACGTCAGCCGCGCTGCGGGGCTTCAGGAGCGGGACCAGCTTGGCTTTGTCCGCGGCATCGATGATATCCGCGATGTTCCTGCCAACGATATCAGTAACACTGCAGCCTAGCGTGTGCTGGAACGCGGAATTTACCTGCTGCACCAGCCCTTTCGAGTCGCAGACGATGAGGATGTCAGAGACGGATTCGATGACGTTGGTGACGAAGGCCTACGCTTCCTCGAGCTCCGCATTCTTGTGCTCAAGGTCGACCTCGTAGCGCAGGAGGTCGGAATAGACCTCGTCCATCTTGCGGATGACTTCGATCCAGGCGCCCTCGCGCTCGTGATCGAACTCGATCGCGCCGCGATTGGTGACCAGCTTGAGCAGCGATTGGGTCTCGCCGGCTTCAGGAGAATGCGTCGCCTTTGGCATTTTTTCTCAAATCATACCTGGACAGCTTGTTCCTGAGACCGACGCGCGACAGCCCAAGCTCGCTCGCGACCCGGCTGATATTGCCTTCGTACCGCTCCAGATAGCTGATGATAACCGACTTCTCGAGATCCTCCACCTTGTCCTTGAGGTTCGCCGACCCGTTCAGCTTGCCATGGACCACCGCGGCCGCCTGCTTGCCGTTGCGCCGGCCGAGCAGCGGGGCTCGCAACTCGTCGGCATCGGCCAGAACCGCCATGCGCTGGATCTCGTTCTGCAGCTCGCGCACGTTGCCGGGCCAGTGGTACTTGACGAACGCCTCGAGCGCCGAAGCCGCAAAGCGCAGGCTCGGCCGGTTGAAGGAGGTTTTGACCGACGCCAGCACCCCTTCCGCGATCAGGGGAATGTCCATCGGGCGCTCACGCAGCGCCGGCATGTGGACGGGAAACGCCGCCAGGCGATAGTAGAGATCGCGCCGGAAGCGGCCCGCCTCGACCTCGGCCTCGAGATCGCGGTTGGTCGCGGCGACCACGCGAACGTCGACCTTGCGCACCCGCTGCGCGCCGAGCGGCCGAATCTCGCTCTCCTGCAGTACACGCAGTTTTACCTGGAACGCCGGCGAGGTCTCCCCGATCTCGTCGAGGAAGATGGTGCCGCCGTCGGCGACCTCGAACAGGCCGATGCGATCCTGGTAGGCGCCGGTGAAGGCGCCCTTCTTGCAGCCGAACAATTCGCTTTCGAGCAGCTCGTCGGGCAGCGCGCCGCAGTTCTCGACCACGAAGGCCTTTCTGGCCCGGGCCGAGCCGTAGTGGATGGCGCGCGCCAGCAGTTCCTTGCCCGTCCCGGACTCGCCCGTGATCAGCACCGAGATGTCGTATTCGGCGGCGCGCCGGCCGAGCTCGATGACGCCATGCATCGGACTGTCAGGCGAGTGCACGATGCGGTTGAAGTCGTAGAGCTGCTTTGCGGCGCCGCGCTTGACCGAAACGACCTTCTTGATGTGCTGCGGCGTCGCCCTGACGTCGACACCCGCGGTCTCCGTCTCCTTCTGCAGCCGGTAGAGCTGGACCGCCTCCTTGACGATGTCGATAAGGCGGTCCGGTTGCCAGGGTTTTGTGATGTACTGATAAATGCCGGCCTCGTTGAGCCCGGCGATGATGTCCTCCGAGTCCGAATAGCCGGAGATGATCATCCGCACCGGATCGGGCCAGAGCTCCTCCGCCGCGCTGCCGGCGCAGAGCACCTCGAAATCGTCGTGGAGGACGCGTCGCAGCGCTTCCTGCGAGCGGACCTCGTCGTCCACGACCAGAATGGTTCCCTGCACGCTCATGATGGCACCACCATAGGGGTGGAGTGGTCAGGCGCGCGCCGAGACCGGTGATTGGCGATGGTCAGCGGCGTGCGCGACTTCGGCACCTTGTGGATGAAGTTGAAGCGGGCAACGTGGTAGCTCGGGTCGAATCCGTAGAAATTGAGCCGCATCCGCCGCAGCTCCTCATCGCGATAGGCCTCCAACGGCTTTTCGGCCTCATGGGCCGCGCGCCGTCGCTGCTTGTCGGCAAGGCGCGCGGCAAAACCTTCGTCCACCGCCATGGCGATCCCGAGTTTCACGAAGTTCGCGTCCGCAAGCTCCGCGCCGGACAGCACGCGGTCGACGATGCCGAGGCGCCGCGCCTCCACTACTCCCATCGGGAGCCGGTATTGCGTGATCCGGGTGGAATTCGCAGCCCCCGCGCGGCGCGGCAACAGATAGGTCCAGTACTCCGAGCCGTAGAGATTGCCCATGTCCTTGTAATGCGGATTGAGGACGACCTGGTCGCTGGCCCAGACTTCATCGGCAGCGAGGCTCAGGAAGACGCCGCCCGCACCCGCATTGCCGCGAATGACCGAGACGACCAGGCGGTCGGTGGTCTCGATGATCGCGCGGGCGAGATCGTCAATCGCGTTGATGTTACGCCAGGACTCATCCGCGGCGCTGTCGGCCGCCTCGATCTCGGCGAGATGAATACCGTTCGACCAGTAGTCGCGGCCGCCGGTCAGGAGCAGCACCTTGGTCGGGCGCGCCAGCGCAGCCCGATAGGCGCCGAGCAGGGCTTCGCAGTCGCCGCTACTCATGGCGCCGTTATAGAAGGAGAATCGCAGCTCGCCGACCTCGCCATGCTCGCGATATCGGATCGGAGCGTAGCCGCAACCGGACCGGTGCGGCAGGTGCGCCGCCGCTGCGGCGAAGATTTTTGCCGCCGGCAGCTTCAGGCTCTTCGGCGCGAGCCGCCTGACTTGGCCGATCCAGACCGCGCCGTCGACCGTGGCACGCGCCAGCGCGCCGCCGCATTGGGCCACTATGGTGCCGGGTACGCCGGAAATGTCATGCGCTTCGTGTACGTCGAACAGCCTGACATCCTCAAAGAACAGGCTGTCGGCAAGGCCTGGCATGCCGTCGGCGCTGTTGACTTTGCGCAGGACGGTCGCGGTCGTGTCGTTCTGCCAGTCGATCGTCCGGTCCGCCTGGCGGCACGGTCCGCGGACGCGGATGCGCGGATCACCCGCGCACATCGGTGGCAGCGTCGGCCGTCCGGACTCAATCGCCCCGATGGCTTCGAGTACCGCCTCGACGGCGCACGACGTCACCTCGTTGCGGTAGATGCTGGACTTGGCTGCGCGCCGCATCGGGAAGGTGCGGAACGCCCAGACCGGGCCGGCGTCGAACTCGCCATCCGCCTGCAATACCGTGACGCCCCACTCGTCGGCGCCTTCGAGGACCGCCCAGTCAAGTGCGGCCGGTCCGCGGTCGCCGGGCGGGCCGGGATGGACGATCAGGCAGCGCACGCTGCGCCAGACGTCCTCCGGGATCGCCCGCTTCAGGAACGGCGCGACCACCAGGTCGGGCCGATGCAGCGCCACGCTTTCGCGCGTGACGTCGGCATGAATGTCGAGCTCGACCGAGACCGCGTGGCCTCGCTCCCTAAGCTCGACGTGAAGTCGCTGCGTCAGGCTGTTGAAGGAATGCGACAGGAGCAGGATGCGCATCGTGGGCCTCAGCAGATTCCTCAACAGATTCTCGGCAGTTGCTCGCCCGACAGCCAGTCGACGATCCGTCCGCCGACAAAACTCGTCGCCATCTGCACGAAATGATGATCGTCGGCAACGGCCTCGCCGATGTCGGCAACGTCACGGCCGAGCGGATGTGCCTGCATCGCGGTCAGCACCGCATCGGCAACCTCCGGCGCGACGATCGCGACTAGCTTGCCCTCGTTGGCGACGTGGAGCGGATCGAGCCCGAGCAGCTCGCAGGCCGCTGCCACGCCCGGCTTCACCGGGATCGCCTCTTCGTGGAGACGGAAGCCGAGGTCGGATTGCTGGGCGATCTCGTTCATCGTGGCGGCGAGCCCGCCGCGCGTGGGATCGCGCATCAGGCGGATGCCGCGACCGCCGGCTTTCACCATCTCCGCGACGAGGTCGTGCAGCGACGCCGAATCCGAGACGATCTCGGTCTCAAAGGCGAGATTCTGCCGCTTGGACATGATGGCGACGCCGTGATCGCCGAGCGTGCCGGAGATCAGCACGCGATCGCCGACCCGCGCGTTCTCGGCCGAGAGATCGAGCCCGTCAGGCACGACGCCGACGCCGGCCGTCGAGATGAACAAGCCGTCGGCCTTGCCGCGCTCGACCACCTTGGTGTCGCCGGTGATGATGTGGACGCCAGCCGTGCGCGCGGCTTCTCCCATGGACTCCGCGATCAGCTTGAGGTCAGCGAAGCGAAAGCCCTCCTCGATGATGAAACTCGCCGAGAGATAGAGCGGCCGCGCGCCGGCCATGGCGATGTCGTTGACGGTGCCGTGCACCGCGAGCGAGCCGATATTGCCGCCGGGGAAGAACAGCGGCGAGACTACACAGCCGTCCGTCGTCATCACCATGCGCCCGGCGCCGACGTCGAATGCCGATTGATCATTGCCGCGCGCGAGCCATTCATTGCCAAAAGCCTCGTGGAACAGGCCCGAGATCAATTGCGCCATGGCGCGGCCCCCTGAGCCGTGGGACAGGTCGACGCAGCCGTTCCTGATATCGAGCTTGCGCTGATAGCCCTTCATGACGCCCGCCTCTGCTGATGGTCGCGGAAGCGGCCATAAGTCCAGTGCGCGGCGCAGGCGCCTTCGGAGGAGACCATGCAGGACCCCATCGGCGTCTCCGGCGTGCAGACGGTGCCGAACAGCTTGCAATCGACCGGCTTCTTCACCCCGCGCAAAATGGCGCCGCATTCGCAGGCCGGATTGTCGTCGACGCGCAGCTCGTTCATTTCGAACCGGACCTCGGCGTCGTATTTGGCGTAGGCGCGCTTCAGCTTCAGCCCGCTATACGGCACCTGCCCGAGCCCGCGCCACTCGAACTGATCGCGAAGCTCGAAGATGTCGGAGACCTCCTCCTTGGCGCGCAGATTGCCGTCGCGGGTCACCGCCCGGCTATACTGGTTCTCGACCTCGTGCCTGTTCTCGTTGACCTGCCGCATCAGCATCAGGATCGCCTGCATCATGTCGAGCGGCTCGAAGCCTGCGATTACGACCGGCTTGCCGAATTCTTCCGCAAAGAACTCGTAAGGCGCGGTGCCGATGATGGTCGAGACATGGGCGGGTCCGACGAAACCGTCGATCTCGACGCGGCCGATGTTGCGGATATCGGGGCTCTCCAAGATGTTTTGCATCGCCGGCGGCGTCAGCACGTGGTTGCAGAACACGCTGAAGTTTTCGAGCTGCTTCTTCTCGGCCAGACGGATCATGACCGCGGTCGGCGGCGTCGTGGTCTCGAAGCCGATGGCGAAGAAGACGACCTCGCGCTCGGGATTCTCCTCCGCGATCCGGATCGCGTCGATCGTGGAATAGACCATGCGGATGTCGGCGCCGCGCGCTTTCGCCTTCAGGAGCGACGCTCCTTGCGAGCCCGGAACGCGCATCAGGTCGCCATAGACGCACAGGATGATCTCCGGCCGCGCCGCCAGCCGGATGGCCATGTCGATGCGCCCGGCCGGCAGCACGCAGACCGGACAGCCGGGGCCGTGGATCATCAGCACGTGCTTCGGCAGCATGTCCTCGAGGCCGTAGCGCGAGATCGCATGCGTATGGCCGCCGCAGAACTCCATGAAGCGATAGGGTCTCTCGGGATGCGCCTCCGCGCGGATGGCTTTCGCGAGCCCCAGCGCGATCTCCTTGTCGCGAAACTCGTCGGCATATTTCATGAGACGGCTCCCTGTCCCTCGGCGCTGAGCTCGCGCAGCAATTCGAGCGTCCGCCTCGCCTCCTCCGGATCGATCTTCGTCAGGGCGTAGCCGACATGGATGATCACGTAGTCGCCGACGGCGAGGTCCTCGATCAACGCGACCGAGATCTCCTTGCTGACTCCGTCGATGGAGACGATCGCCATCTCGTCGGGCAGAAGTCTTGTGACCTCAGCAGGTATGGCAAGACACATCAGGCGGTTCCTTCCAGGCCGTGCTGTTCGAGTTGAAGCGCGGCGATCCAGGCCTGACCGAGGCTGAGACCGCCGTCATTGGGTGGCAGCTGCCGCGGCAGGAGCGGCGCGAGGCCGGCGGCAATGCAGCCGCGTCCGATCTCGTTCGACAGGATCGCGTTGAGGAAGCAGCCGCCGCTCAGGGTGACGGTCGTAGTTCCGGTCTCGCGCGCCGCGCGGGTAATCCAGTCGACGCAGGCCGCGGCGAAAGTGCCGTGGAACAGCTCGGCTCCCTCGACGGGATCGAACCTCTCGGCTGCAAGGCGCGCGAGCAACGGCAGCAAAGACAGCACGCCGTGCGCGATGGTCCAGCCGTCTTTCATGATACGGAGCATGCGAACCAGTGCCTCCAGCCTCATCGCGGCTTCGCCTTCATAGCCCTGCACCGGGCAAAGACCCAGCAACCCTGCGGCTGCGTCGAACAGCCGACCGGCGCTGGTCGTCGTCGGCACGCCTGTTTGCTCGAGCAAGGCGGAGAGACGCGCGGCCTGCGGCTGCGCCGCAAAGCGAGCCGCAACCGTCTCGCCGCGTCCCAGGGCATGCAGCACGCCAGCGGCGATCCGCCACGGCTCGCGCGCGGCGCGATCACCGCCCGGCATCTTCATCGGCGCGAGATGGCCGAGCCGCCGGAACCGCGCGCCGTCGCATAGCAAGATCTCGCCACCCCAATTGCCGCCATCGCTGCCATGGCCAAAACCGTCGAGCACCAGCGCCAAGACCGGTCCGGCGACGCCATGTTCCGCCATCACGGAGGCCGCGTGGGCATGATGGTGCTGGACCGCGATCAGCCGCTTCCCGCGTCCTTCCGCAAAGCGGGTCGAGGCCATGTTCGGATGCAAATCATGGGCGACGACGACCGGCTCGACGTCCAGCGTTGAAAGCAGGTGATGCACCGTCTCCTCGAAGAAGCGGATGCCCTCCGCGGTGTCGAGGTCGCCGATGTGCTGGGAGACGAAGGCCTCTCTGCCCCACGTGACCGTCACGGTCGATTTCAGGGCACCGCCGACGCCAAGGATCGGCGGCACGGCGCGCGCGAGGCGGACCGGTTCGGGCACATAGCCGCGGGCGCGGCGGAGGAATTGCGTACGGCCTGCAACGACCGCCGCCACGGAATCGTCGGCACGGGTGACGATGTCGCGGTCATGGGTGACGATGAGATCGGCGATGCCGGCAAGGCGCCGCTCCGCCTCGCGATTGTCGATCAGGAGCGGCTCTCCGCCGGGATTGGCGCTAGTGGCGACGATCGCCCAGCTTTCGCCGGCCCGCTTATGCGCCGAGTTCAGCGCGTTGAAGATCAGGTGATGGAGCGGGGTGACTGGCAACACGACGCCGAGCAGCGACAGTTCCGGCGCGATCGCAGGCGCGAGCCGATGGTGCGACGGCATCAGCACTATCGGCCGCGGCGACGTTTGGAGCAACGCAAGCTCGGCGGCATCGGCGCCGGCGATGTCAGCGACCGCATCCACCGACCCGACCATGACGGCAAAAGGTTTTTGGTCGCGCTGCTTGCGCTGCCGCAGCCGCCGCACGACCCGCTCGGCGCGGGCATCGCAGAGGAGCTGATAACCGCCGAGCCCCTTGATCGCGACGATTTTGCCGCCGGCAATCGCAGAGGCGACGTCTGCGATTTCGTGGCTGAGCCTCGGGCCGCATTGTGGGCAGGCGATCGCCTCGGCATGAAAGCGGCGGCTCCTGGGATCTGCGTAATCCTCCGCACAGGTTTTGCACATCGCAAAGCGCTTCATCGCCGTGGCCGAACGGTCATAGGGCAGCCGCTCGGCAATGGTGTAGCGCGGACCGCAATGGGTGCAGTTGACGAAGGGATAGCGATGAAAGCGGCTGGTCGGATCGAACAGCTCGCGCAAGCATTCCTTGCAGGTTGCGGCATCGGCGACGATGCGCGTCGACACCCTGCCCTGCTCGCTGGCGCGGATACAAAACTCCGCGCTTGCGACCGCGCCGACCGGCTGCACGGAAATCTCGTCGATCCGGGCAAGCGGCGGCTTTTCGAGCGGCAGCGCCGCGACGAAGTCCGATGCGCGCTCGCCCTCGACCTCGATGACGACACCGTGGGAATCGTTGGCGACGAAGCCGCCGAGGCGATAGCGCGTGGCGAGACCATAGACATAGGGACGAAAGCCGACGCCCTGCACCGCGCCGCGCACGTGCAGACGCAGCCGCCGTCCGTCCAATGTTACGGCCTCGCCGCCCATTGTCACTCCGCCGCCGTCATCGAGGCTGGCTTCATCGTCAAAACCCGCTTGCCGATCCAGGCATAGAAGGCCGGGAAGCCTTCGCCGGTGCGCGCCGATACCGTCAGCACTTCGATGTTCGAATTGACCCGCCGCGCATATTCGATGGTCTTCGCGAGATCGAAGTCGAGCACGGGCGCGAGATCGATCTTGTTGATCAGCATCAGGGATGAGGCCGCGAACATGTCCGGATATTTCAGCGGCTTGTCTTCGCCCTCGGTGGTTGAGAACACCACAATCTTGCAGGCCTCGCCGAGATCGAATGCGGCCGGACACACAAGATTGCCGACATTCTCGATGAAAAGGAGGCCACCATTCAGCCAGGGCAGCCGGTCATAGGCCTCACCGACCATGGCGGCATCGAGGTGGCAGCCCTTGCCGGTGTTGACCTGGATCGCCGGCACGCCAGTCGCGCGAATACGCTCGGCATCGTTGGAGGTCTGCTGGTCGCCTTCGATCACGCCGATCGCAAAACTATCCTTCAATTCGGATACGGCGCGGACCAGCAGCGAAGTCTTGCCTGCGCCGGGGCTCGAGACCAGGTTGAAGACCAACACATCGTCGGCGCGGAAACGCGCGCGGTTGTCGGCGGCGAGCCGGTCGTTTTTGTCCAGAATGTCGCGCTCGACCTGGATGATGCGATCGCTGCTCATACCCGCGATCTTTTGGCCTGCCGGATTTGCGCCGCAGTCGACTAAGCCGGCATCGCCCGGCGCATGGTCGTGGAGATGGTGGTGTTCATGGCCGTGACCGTGATGATGTGGATGATGATGCCCGTGGTGACCATGGTCATGATCGTAATGATGATCATGTATATGTTCGATGGACGCCTTGCCGTCGCTGCAGCCGCAGACCGTACACATCAGTCGATCTCCAATTCTCTTACACGCATCTCTTCGCCGCTCGTCACTTGCAATTGATAGCCGCCGCAGGAGAGGCACGGCTCGTAACGCTGCTTGATCTCGACGCTTTTTGAACAGGCCATGCACCAGGCTGTTCCCGGCGTCTCGACGATCTCGAGTTTTGCGCCTTGCGCAATGGTTCTTGCGGCGACGGCCTCGAAGCAAAATTTCATCGCCTCCGGCGCGACGTGGCTGAGCGCTCCGATTTCGAGGCAGACGACATTCACCTTGGTGAAGGAGCGCTTGCGCGCTTCCTCCTCGACAATGCCGACGATGCCTTCGCACAGCGCCATCTCATGCATGGCCCGCCTCGCGAAAACTGAGGCTGAAGCCGACGCAGGGGTCAAACGAGTCGACCAGCATGCGGACCGCATCCTGTCCCTGGCGGCCGGCGGCAAGCAGCAAGCCCTTGAGGCTGCGGACCAGCGGTCCGCGGGCATGGAAATTCCACTCGGTCGGCGCCAGGAATTCGAAGCTGACGATGCGATCCTCGTCGTCGAGCGCAACCGCGTGGTAGAGGCGGCCGCGCGCGCATTCGACCGCAGCCGCGCCCTTGCCGGTACCGAGCCGATAGCTCGCGACCACGCCGTCATCAAAATCCTCCTCGCGGCCATCGAGCCAAGCGCAGAGCTCTGCCACCTCGGTGATGCGCGCCTTGAGCCGCGCGGCGGGGCTCGCGCCCGCAGACAGGCCCGGTTCGCGCCCCGCCCGGCGCGCCCAGATGCCGGTTTCTGGAATTTTGCTGCTGACTTCCGGCGCATCGGAATAGGCCGCACCATCCGCCAGCAGGCGCGTGACGATTTCGAGATCGTCAGCCGCGGTCAGGAATGATTGCTCGGCCACCGGCCGCGACAATGCTTCGCCATCGCAGCGAGCGACAAATGCGGCGAGCGCGCTGCCCGGCGCGAGCGCCTGGCCGTCGCCGGCGATCCCCAGCGCGGCGAGCGCAGCTTTGATCTGTGCGACCGCGTCGCGACGGAAGGCTTGTGGCACGCCTTCGCTCGCGCCGCTTAGGATCGTGCTTGCCTGCATCATGCCACGCACGGCGGAGGCGCTTGCGCGGTCTAGCGCGAACCGTCCGATAAACAGGCCGCGCAGCAACTCGGTAAGTCGCTCAGAGGCGACCGCAATGGCTCGACTCTGCACGATCGCTTGCGTCGCGTCCTGCCCCTGCGCCGCCTCGACCGCCGACAGGAGCGCCACCTGATGGGCGACCGAGCAGAGCGAGAACAGCCGCGGCAGCACCGATAGCAGCGAAGCCGCCGGCTTTCCCGCAAACAGCCGCGTCAATGGCGGCCGGCTGCGCGGCCGGATCGCGACATCGGCGATCGTGGCGCCGGCAAGCCACACCGTGATGTCGATCTCATTGCGGAAGGCCAGGCTCATCCGCGCCGCTCCGTCAAAGCCCCACGCAGGAAGTTACGCCGATCGATCGAGGTTGTCGCGGGCTCGCGGCGGCGGACCGCCTCCTCGCTGTCGGCCGGCAGCATGAGTTCGGCGAGCGCGGCTTCGGCCGTCGCCCGCGCCGCCGCCATGTCGGCGAACTCAGACATCGGCGAGAACAGCGAACAGCTCGCGATCCGGCTCATTTGCCCGACCTCGCTGAGGGTAAATTCGACGTCCCCCGCGGGAAAGCGGATTCGCAGTGTCGCGCCCGAGGTGTCCCGCGCGGCGCTCGCCGGCATCACGACGTTCATGAACCAGGGCGTGACCATGATGCCGACGATGCTGCTGTTGAGCCGGCGGAAGCCGACTGCCTCGACGCTGAGCGCATCGTTGTAGATCGGCAGATCGCGCATCGCGCGCTCGCCGATCTCCCGATAGCTTCCGGCGAGAAGCTCGCCCCACGCCACGGCGTCGGCGTCGGCGTCGGGATTTGGCGCGCTCCCCGTCATGCTTCGATCGCCATGAATTTGGATTTCGGGGCATCGCAGTTCGGGCAATGCCACTCCGCCGGCAGCTCCGCGAACGGCGTGCCGGGTGCGATCTGCGCCACCTCGTCGCCATCAGCTGGATCATAAACGGTCCAGCAGATGCCACATTCCAGCCGCGCGACATCGGCGACATCCTGGCGCACGCCAAAGTTTTCGAAGGCGCTCATTTGAAGTAGGCCTCGATGATTTCCTGCAGCCGCTCGGCAGAGTCCTCAAAGTCCTCATCCGCGGCGATCGCGACGGTCGGCACTCCGCCGACTTCCAGCGTGTCCAGAATGATGGTGTCCATGGCGTTGAAGAACTGGACTGACCAGACATTGCGGATGCCCGTGGAAAGCACCCGGCAGGTGCCATAGCCGCGCGACACGAGCTGGATCGGTCCGTTCCGGATCGTGTCCTGCAGGAAGCTCATATCGACCGGGCTCATCGGCAGCAGCGTGAAGTTGATGATCTGCGAGCGAATGCCGGGCCGCCAAGCCAGCGCTCGCTCGCGGATTTCGGCGAGCACCGGCAGCACGTTCATGGCGCCCTCCGGAACCTGCCCGATTTCGAAATCGACGGACGTCAGGTCGGCGGCCGCGCGCCTGACGATCTCCGGAATCGCGCCGATCTCGAGATATTCGTGGTTGGCGTCGGTCTCGAGACGCACGCGCCAGAGCCCCGCCAGCACCGATTCCTGGATCTGGGCCAGCGATCCGTCCGGCAGCGCAACAACGCCTCCGACCTCGCCTTCGCCGAGCACGTCGGCCACGAGCTTGCTCTCGAGATCGTTGAGATTGCCGAGCCGGAACAGTTGAGACGGCGCGTCCGCCTTTTGGCCCGCGACGCCTTCCGCGACCCTCGAGAGCAGCGCGACCGCGTTCGGGCAGCTCTTCGCAAGCTCAGCGCTGTCGAGCGTCGCAAGCCTTGCGAGCGCGCCGGCCGCCGTCAGGCTGCCCTTCGCGGCATTGAGGCTCTCTTCGCCGATCGGAAACACGCTGACCGGTTGCTCGGCGCCTTCGGGCAAATCCCAGAATCCGACTTTCATAGCTCGACACCTTGTGCGCGATGCTGGGGAACAATGGTGACGGCGACCGCGGCGCTCTGCCCGCGCGGACGGTCGATCAGCTTGTTGATGCGGTCGATATAGACCGACCAGTCCTGGATCTTGGCGATTAGCCCCAGCGTCTCACCCTTGGCGACGAGGATCAGCGTCGGTTGCACGCGCACGCCAAAGCGCTGGCCGAGCGCGCTCTCGTCGCCGCGGGCGATGACCGCACCGCGCAGCCGGCCCCCGAACGCCGCGATCAGCTCCGGCAACACCACGGCGACATCGATCGCCTCCGGAAAGCGATTGGGATCGCCCGCCGACAGCAGCACCGCGACCGCCCCGGCCTCATCAGTCGCGCCAAGAAAATGATCGACCGTCGCGGCGTCGACCTCATTCAGGCCGTGCCGCGTCAGATCATGCTTCCCTACCTGGAATTCCATCAGACCTCCCCTGACAAGCATATGAAGTTGCTCGGGATAGGAATTAGCAAGTCATGTGCCAGCACGCGCTAGCGATTTTTCGGATTTATATCATTGATTTACATCATGTATTTTATGACACGCAAGATGACTCGCGCCCCAATGATAAGATACTTTCCATTTCTGATGAAAGCCAACTTTGCAGATAGAAAGATACCTTCCAGGCAGCCCGTTGTGCGCCCGCACGCCGATCCGGCCGCGGATGCATGCCTGGACGTTGGCCTATTCCGACCGAAGGTGCGCGGGCAGTTGCGGCTCGCGGCCGATCAGGTCGGCGAAAGAGCGGTCGCAATCCTCGCCGTCGAGCGCCGCACCAAGACCGTCGATCGCAGCTCCGATCAGCCGCGCCTCTTCCTCATCGAGACACCGGATCGCGGTGTCGATATAGACGAGCACATGGGCGCCAACCGGAGGGTTGGAGAGCAGCAGCATGGAGACGCGGCGCTGCTCGCCGCGAAATTCGCACAGCGCCGACATGCCGTCGGTCTCGACAATTGTCATCGGCAGGCCGAGGCACATCGCGCTGTCTCCGGAGGCCGCGCCGGTCAGGCCGGCCGCATCTCGTAATTGGCGTGATTGATGTCATTGGCGAGCAGCCGCTCGGACTGCGCCAACGGCGCGCTGCGGCGGCTGACCGTGACGTCCCACTCGGCCAAGATCTCGCAGGCGAGATCGATCGCAGGCGAGATCTGCTCGCGCACCGGCGGCGTCAGCGGCCCGCCCCAATCCTCGAGATCGAGCGGCTGGCAGCCGATCAGTACGAGATGCTTTGGGCAGCGGCCGAGCAAATCGGCGGCGCTGATCACTTCCTGGAAGCCGGTCTGGTGCAGGCTCATCTTCTTGGCGCCGGTGAAGCGCGGCACCTCGTCGTCGCGCACGAGCTTCAACTGGCCGGGTTCGAGGCCGTAGTCGATGGCGTCGAACACGATCATGCGGTCGGCCTCTTCCAGATAGTTGACGAGGTAGAGACCCTGCGTGCCGCCGTCGAGGATGGTGACGTTACCAGGCACGGCGTAGCGGCGGTGGAACTCCTCCACCGCGCGCACGCCAAATCCTTCGTCGGCCCACAGGATGTTGCCGATGCCGAGCACCAGGATGCGGTTGTCTTGCGAGAATGTCGGCATCGGCAGCTTTTCAATTTCAATCGCGGAATTGACGTTCGCCGGAGATCATCGAGGAGATGATGCTCTGGCGTGACATGATGTCTTCGCGGACCGCGGCGTAGACGTGCACCATCACGAACACGACCAGCGCCCACATGCCGAGATGATGCCAGGTGTGAACATCCTGGCTGTTCGGCCAGATCGCAAACACCCAGCCGAACAGCTTGTGCTGCCAGCTATCGATACCCGCACCTTCCGAATAGAGCGCAAAGCCGGTGACGATCATGAAGGTCACGAACAGCGTGAAGCCGGTGAACATCGCGGTCTGCGCCAGCGGGTTGTGGCCGACATACATCTTCGGCTGGCGCTCCAGGAACGCGTACCAGCGAATCTCATGCAGCACTTCCTTCCAGAACTGCCGACGATGCACCGGCAGATAGAAGATCTGCCGGGAATGGTGGTTGCCGGCGAAGGCCCACAGGATTCGCGCGAGGAAGAACACCGCGAGCACCTGCCCGGCCGCGAAATGGGCAAAGCGGATATAGCCCATCACGAAGTTGGCGGACGCCTCGCCCTCGACCGACGGCAGCGGCGTCCCGATCAGATAGCCGGTGACCATCAGGATCAGAATCGAGAACGCATTCACCCAGTGGCAGATGCGCACCGGCGCTTCGTAGACATAGACGGTGGGCCGGCCCACCGCATGTTCGCCGGCTGCATCGGCCGCGATCTCGGTGAGGTCCTGTTCGGATTCCGCCGGAGATGCAACTGCATCCATCATGACCGCCTCCTACCTGACCTTGACTTTGGCGAGCTCCTGGCCGTCCGGACTCATAACGTGGGTCGAACAGGCCAGGCATGGATCGAAGGAATGGATCGTTCGCAGGATCTCCAATGGCTGCTCGGGATTGACCATCGGCGTATTCATCAGCGAGGCCTCGAATGCGCCGATATTGCCCTTGGGGTCGCGCGGCGAGCCGTTCCAGGTGGTCGGTACCACGCACTGGTAGTTGTCGATCTTGGTCTCCTTGATCTTGATCCAGTGCGCGAGCGCGCCGCGCGGGGCCTCGGTGAAGCCAAAGCCCTTGGCTTCCTTCGGCCAGCTCTCCGGCTTCCACTTGTCGACGTTCGCGGTCGAGCTGTCGCCGGCCTTGATGTTGGCGATAAGCTTGTCCTGGAAGTAGCGCATCTGGCGCCCGGCCCAGACCGACTCGAGCGCACGCGCAGCGGTGCGGCCGAGCGTCGAGAACAACGCCGACATTGGCAGATTGAGATCCTTGAGGAACTTGTCGACGGGATCCTTGAACTCGGCCTTGTTCTGCGCATAGCCGACGACCCAGCGCGCCAGCGGGCCGACCTCCATGGCGTGCCCGTTCCAGCGCGGTGCCTTGATCCACGAATACTTGCCGCCCTCGTCGAGTTGCTCGATCGCGGTCTTGGTGCCCTTGGCATTGGGCCCGAGCACGTAGTTCGGCTCGGTGACGCCGTCCCAGGGATGAAGGCCCTTGGTTTCGTCGGGATATTTGTACCAGGAGTGGACCACGAACTCCTGAATCTCGTCGGGGTTGGCATGATCGACCGGAAGTACCTCGGACAGATTGCCGTTGATGATGGCGCCCCGCGGCAGCTTCAGGTTCTTGGCGGAATAGTCGTTCGCATGTTCGGGCACGTCACCATAGGCGAGCACGCTCTGGCCCGAAATGCCGCCGCCATAAAGCCAGTCCTTGTAGAACGAACCGATTGCAGCCACGTCGGGCAGATAAACCATCTCGTTGAACTCAATGATACGATCGATGATCGAGGAGATCAGGTTCAACCGCTCCATGTTGATGGCGCCGACGGCGCCGGTGCCGTCGACATTGATCGGACAGGGAACACCGCCGACAAGCCAGTTCGGATGCGGATTCTTGCCGCCGAAGATGGTGTGGATCTTGACGATCTCCTTCTGGAAATCGAGCGCTTCCAGATAATGCGCCACTGCCATCAGATTGGCCTCCGGCGGCAGCTTGTAGGCCTTGCTGCCCCAATAGCCGTTCTTGAACGGACCCAACTGTCCGGACTCGACGAACTTCTTCAGGCGGGTCTGCAGATCCTTGAAATAGCCGGGCGAGGACAGCGGCCAGCTCGAGATCGACTGCGCGAGCGTCGAGGTCGCACGCGGATCGGCCGAGAGCGCGGAGACGACGTCCACCCAATCCAGCGCATGCAGGTGATAGAAATGGACGACGTGGTCGTGCACCTGCAAGGCAAGCTGCATCAGGTTGCGAATCGAATTGGCGTTCTCCGGAATGGTGATCCCGAGCGCGTTCTCGACCGCGCGCACGGACGTCAGCGCGTGCGTGCCGGTGCAGACACCGCAGATCCGTTCGGTGAACGCCCAGGCGTCGCGCGGATCACGGTTCTTCAGGATCACTTCGATCCCGCGCCACATCGTGCCAGTGGAGACCGCGTTGCGGATGACGTTATCGGCGTCGACATTGACCTCGACCCGCATGTGGCCTTCAATCCGCGTAACCGGATCGACGACGATGCGCTTGCCGGAATTGTCGAGATTGAAGCCGTTGGGAGTCTGGATACCCATGGTTGTCCTTGCCCAAGTGTGTCTTTATGTTTAGCTGTTGTGATCGGCGTCTTCGCGCTTGCTCGCGAGCCGCTTCACCGCGGTCACCGCCGCATGCGCGGCCACTGCGGCGCCGACGGCGCCGGCCGCCGCCATGCCGATCTGGTCGGCATTTTTCTCGATGCCGAACTGCTTGATGTTGGTGAGACGGTCGTAGAACGAGCCCTTATCCCAGAAGCCGTCCTCCGAGCAGCCGATGCAGCCATGGCCCGACTGGATCGGAAACGAAACGCCGCCGTTCCAGCGCACCGTCGAGCAGGCGTTGTAGGTGGTCGGGCCCTTGCAGCCCATCTTGTAGAGGCAATAGCCCTTGCGCGCGGCCTCGTCGTCCCACTCCTCGACGAACTGGCCGGCATCGAAATGTGGCCGCCGATAGCACTTGTCGTGAATGCGCTGCGAATAGAACATTTTCGGCCGGCCCTGTCGGTCGAGCTCGGGCAGTTTGCCGAAGGTGGTGATGAAGGTGACGACGCCGGTCATCACCTCGGCGATCGGGGGGCATCCCGGTACCTTGATGATCGGCTTGTTGGTGATGACCTTGTCGATGGGCGTCGCCTGTGTCGGATTGGGCTTTGCCGCCTGCACGCAGCCCCAGGACGCACAGGCACCCCAGGCGATGATCGCCATCGCGTCCTCGGCCATCATCTTCAGCTTCTCGACGAACGGCTTGCCGCCGTCGATACAGAACATGCCGCCTTCATTCAGTGGCGGATTGCCCTCAACCGCGAGGATGTACTGGCCTTTGTGCTTGGCGCGGGTTTCCTCGAGTATGGCTTCCGCCTGGTGACCTGCGGCCGCCATGATGGTGTCATCGTAGTCGAGCGAGATCATCGACAGCACCGCATCCTTGACCAGCGGGTGCGCGGAGCGGATGAAGCTCTCGGAGCAGCAGGTGCATTCGAGACCGTGCATCCAGATCACAGGCACGCGCGGCTTGGTCTCGAGCGCATTCGCAATGCGGCTCGCCGCCAGCGGCCCGAGCCCGAGGCTCGTCGCCGTGAGGCTGCAGAATTTGTGAAAGCTCCGACGCGTGATGCCTTGCCACCTGATCACGCTGTAAAATGTTTCCGTCGCCGCGCCCATGAATCCTCCCGTCTTCGGTTTTGACCTGTCGATGACGACTAGGACAGCAAGAAGCAGGCCAATCCTCGCGCGCGCGATGAAAGTGGAGGAATTCCAGACTGTTGCAGACTTGAATTGCCCAAAGCGCAGCGCTCGAACAGGCTTCGCAAGCCCGAAGCGGAAACAAGTCGGTTTCCAGACGGCAACGAAGTTCCCGCTTACGCAGCGCGGGAATATTTAGTGCGCGGTGCACACCATGCAGGGATCGAACGAGCGCACGATGTGCTGGATTGCGACGGCGCGCGGCCCGGCATCGCCGACGTCGGTACCGACCAGAGCCTGCTCCAGCGGGCCGCCGACATCGAAGGAATCGCGCGGCGAAAAATTCCACGTCGTCGGCGCGATGATCTGGTAGCGTTCGATCCTGCCGTCCCGAACCGCCATCCAGTGCCCGAGACTGCCGCGCGCGGCTTCGACCAGTCCGACATAGCTTCCGTTGGGAGTCTCGCGCGTATTGTGGCAGAATGGCTCCGACAGTCGCAGCGCGCGCGTCCATTGCTCCATCGCAAGCGCGATGCGCGCGGTCTCGATCAGCCGCGCGATCACGCAATTGCGCACATTGGTGCCGCTGACCGACACTAGGTCCGCAATCAGTGCCTGGCCCGCCACGGTCTGGCGCGCGATCGCGCCAACCTCGATCGGCTGCCCCGAGAGCCGCGGCGCCTTGCACCAGCTATAGGCCGCCGGCTTGTCGGGATCGGGAACCGTGCTGCTGTGAGCGGGATCCGCGGATGAACCCCGCATCCAGGCGTGCGAAACGTCCTCGGTGATCTGCGTCAGCGGCAGCGGCTCGATTGCGGCTCGCGGGCCAAACAGGCCGCGCGGAAACAACTCGCCGTCGACCCCGTGATAGGCGCCATAGCTCATCATCTGGCCGGCGCCCCTGCCGAGCCCGCTCAACGCGAGACTGTCCGCAAGCCGCAGGAAAGCGCAAAGTCGCCGCCGCGGCCGTCGCGCCAGCGATCGAGCTCGCTCGCGGACGATATCGCCAGCACATTCTCCAGCGTGTCAGCAAACACGATGCGCTCGAGGAAGCTGCGAAAAGCCGTCGTGATCGACAGCAGCCGGACGCGCTCGCCGAGATCGATGGCGCGCGTGGTGCCGCCGGGCTGAAACGCAAGACTGTGGAGCCATTTCCCGGCGACGATGCCCATGGTCTCGAGCAGCCGTGCCCGCGCCGGCAACACGTCGCGCGCCGCGCTGCCGCGGGTCGCCGCAAAGCGCTCGCGCGTCTCTTCGTGCCAGCCATGCGCCGCATAGGCCTCGCGGGCAAAGTCTGGCATGAAGAAGATGTAGAAGTGGGTCAGATGGTCGGCCGCGTTCTCCCCCGCATGCGCGATGTTGGTGGCAAGCAAGCCGTTGGGCGCTGCCCGGCGGCGGCACAGATCGATTGCACGAATCTTGGCCTCGATTGAATGCTTCGCCGGTGTCGCGGAGCTGTCCGCCTCAGCATGGAGCAGCGCAATCGGCGACGATCTTGCTGCGCAGACCGCTGTCCAGAAATGGCGGCAGGCGCATCCGGTCGACCGGCTCTCTCCCGCCGAGCTTTCGGACCTCGTGGACTATGCGATCGGAGCGCCGGGCGTCGCGCTGGGCCGGGCTCTGCTGCGGCACGACCCGACGATTCTCAATCCCACGCGCTACTCCGAACTGGTGCAACTGAGTTGGCAGGGGCTTCGCGCCTATCTCGATAATCCGGTGATCCTGTCATCATTGTCGGGAAAGAGTGCGGTCGATCAGGTCATGGGTGCGGTCGTCAATGGCGGTCTTGAAAGCGTTCTCGACGAACACTTCTGGCTCCGCGCGCAGAACCTGCAAGAGGGTGCGATTGGGCTTGCCAAGGACTTGCAATCATCTCTCGGACTTCGCGCCGGCGGCTTCAGCTTCCATGGCATCGGCGGACCTCTGCATAAGATTCCCGTGCGCTGCCATGTTGCCGTGCCCTTTGGAGATGCCGAAACCGAGCCCGTCATCAAAGTGGATGGTGGCGTGGCGCAAGCCACTCCGGTCCGCCCCGACGAAGTGCGCCGTAGCTTCAACACACCCTTTTGGCCGCATGTTCTTGCCACGACGTCGGTTGGACAGGAGGGACTGGATTTTCACCCATGGTGCTCGCATGTCGTTCATTGGGATCTCTCCTCCAATCTGCTCGACCTGAGCAACGTGAAGGTCGCGTCCAGCGCTACGCGGGCCTGTCGGTCAGGCGAAGGCTGTCCGCGGAATTGCGCGATGAAGTATTGAAAGATCCCGCCCTGGCCAACGGCTCGCCGTGGCGTTGCGTACAAAGACATGCGGAGCGTTTCGTCGATGCCAGCGGCCTTCGTCCTTGGTGGGTGCTCGACGGAGCTGAAATCCGCCGCCACGTCTTCGAGCGCCCCTTTGGGAGGGACATTGCGCGGTTCGCCCAACTTCGCGAGCAGCGAATGATCTATCGGCTGGCCCTTGGACAGCCCAATCAGGAGGATTTCATCGACGTGTTGTCGCGCGGGGGCAAGGCAACCCGCACGCTGTTGCAGCCACTCATCCTTGATTTGTCCGCGATGGGTCTTCGAACGAAGGCAATCCATGCCTCGGGTATTGGTCAGAGCCCGATATCGATCGCCCCTCCTCCGGTCAGCATGGACGAAGATATGTCTGCGCGGCCGCCGCCGGCCGAGGCGACGGCCGTCGATCGAGCGATGCCTGACCGCACCGCTCAAACGTTTTACTCATAGGTCAGAAATATAGGCGACATCTGGATGCTTGAAGAAGGAACGCACCAAAGCTGGTCTGTTGCCGATGTCGGCGAGCTGGGTGCGGACTCGGTC
>NZ_JBEGDB010000132.1:0-21699 GCF_043638955.1 Bradyrhizobium sp. 31Argb
CGGTTCGCGTGAAGAAAACGCGTCAAAACAAGAATCTAGAGCTTCGGTTCTGATTCAATCAGAACCGAAAATGCTCTGGAGCATGATCCGGAAAAGTGGAAGCCGGTTTCCGTAACCCCGCCTCGGTCGATATTTTTCTTCGATCATGCGGAAAATTGCGGTGCCGGCTCAGCGAACGCCAGCAACGATCAAGCGCGCTCCCGCATCGGCGAGACGCTTGCACTGCTCCTCGGATGCGCCGACATCAGTCACCAGAGTCCAGCGCGGCGGCAGCGGCGCCCAGGCCATTTGTTCGGCGCGGCCGAGCTTGCTGGCGTCGGCGAGAACGATGACTTCTTTCGACTGCTGCATCATCAGCGACTTCAGTGCGACCTGCTCGAGATCCGCTTCGCACAGGCCACGGCCATTCACCACGCCGTCGGCGCTCATGACGGCGCGGTCCGCGGTGATGCGCCGCAGCGCGTCATTGGCGAGCGGCCCCATGGTGCTCATGCTGGTGGTGCGCAGCGCGCCGCCCAGCACTACAAGCTCTATGGTCGGAGCCTTGGCGAGGAAGGGCAGCAGCGCAAGGTTGTTGGTGATGATGCGCAGCCGCCGCTGCTGCAGCAGTCGGCCGAAGGCTGCGACCGTCGAGCCGGCATCGAGAATCAGCGTGTCGCCGTCCTCGATCAGATCGATCGCCGCGCGCGCGATCGCCTGCTTCTGTTTGCCCTGGACTGCAAGGCGCTGCTCGAGCGTCGTCTCGGTTGCGTGCGCGGTGAGAATGGCGCCGCCATAAGTGCGGCGCACGGCATTGTTCTTGGAGAGATGCTGCAGGTCGCGCCGCACGGTGGAGGCGGAGACGTCGAAGCGGCGCGCGAGATCTTCGATATCAATCTCTCCCGCGTTCAGTGCTTCCAACAGACGAGCGTGACGCTCCTTGCTGCGCATCGACATCGAACCTCAGCCCACAGATTCATTGCCGTCAGCCGAGCTCGACCGTATCGGCTTCGCGGCACGGCCGATGGATACCACGATGCGTCGGCCGCGCAATATAAGCGCTTAACATCTCGCTCCTCATCCTGAGGAGCCCGCGTAGCGGACGTCTCGAAGGATGAAGCCTCATGGTTCTCAAAGCGGTGCGAAGCATCGTCCGGAGACGACGCTTCGCGCCTCCTCACCATGAGGAGAGATGCGAATCCAGTAGGGACAGGCGGAGGGCACGCTTCGCTCGAAACCGCTCTGGTCCCCTTTCTCAGGCAGCCCCCTCAAGCCGCCTTCTTCGGCGCGAGATCGACCGCCTGCCGCAGCGCCTCGATCAGGCTGCGTTCGTCGGCGACACCCTTACCCGCGATGTCGAAGGCGGTCCCGTGATCGACCGAGGTGCGGATCACCGGCAGGCCAACAGTGATGTTCACACCGGCTTCCAGCCCCAGCACCTTGATGGGTCCATGGCCCTGATCGTGATACATCGCGACCACCATGTCGTAGTCGCCGCGGCCGGCCAGGAAGAACAGCGTGTCGGCAGGCAGGGGGCCGCGCACGTCCCAGCCCTTGCGCTGACAGGCTTCCACGGCCGGCGTGATCTTCGCGGCTTCTTCGCCGCGGCCGAACAACCCGTTCTCGCCGGCATGCGGATTGATGGCGCAGACGCCGATCTTCGGATTGGCGATGCCGGCGCGCACCAGCACGTCATGTCCGCGTGCGATGACACGTTCGACGAGGCCGGGCTCGATCTTCTCGATCGCATCGAGCAGGCCGATATGCGTGGTCACGTGAATGACGCGAAGTTTCGGCGACACCAGCATCATCGACACTTCCGGCGTGCCGGTCAGATGCGCCAAGAGCTCGGTATGGCCGGGATATTTGTGGCCGGCCGCATGCAGCGCTTCCTTGGAGAGCGGCGCGGTGCAGATGCCCTGAGCGAGCCCTGCCTGCACCACCTGCACGGCTTTCTCGATATAGCGATAGGCCGCCTCACCTGTCGTCGCCGAAACCTTGCCGAACGGCAGATCATCCGGCACCAGCTTCAGGTCAACGCACTGCACGGCCTCCGACGCAAAATTCGCCTCCTTCGCGTCGCTCAACGCATCGACCTTAAGCGACTCGCGGACGATCTGACCGGCCTTGCGCAGACGGTTGGCGTCGCCGATCACCAGCGCATTGCAGATCGCCCGCACCTGCGGTTGCACGAGCGCCTTCATGATCACCTCAGGTCCGATACCGGCCGGATCTCCCATGGTGATCGCAATGGTCGGACGAGTCATATGAAACTTCCCCTGGTTCGGACAGCGCGAAGGCGCTCGCTGATGCGGATGAGGCTATTCTCGTCACCGAACGCGCCCGCTTTGGTGGCGATCGGAACGGACAATCGGCCAAGAGTAAGGCCGAGCGACACGCCCGGCTCGATTTCGTCGGCAAGACGGATGCCGTTGACGCCGAAGCGCGACAGCATCGCCGCGGCGGTTTCGCCGCCGGTCGCAGCGAGGGCGCCGATCGCGGGTGCGATGGTCTCCAGAGCGTCGGCGAGGCCCTTGGCGAGCTGCGGGCCGAGCGACATGTCGGGTTGATCATCCATCATGATCTCAACCAGTGCATCGCCGCCGCCGGCAAGTCGTTTCATCACGTCCGCGGCGAGTGCCGCCCGGCCGGCACCATCCTTGAGCAGCGTCTCCGGCGCGACCGGGAAATGCGCCACGGTGCCGGTCGCCTCCAGCTCGCGCGCGGCGCCGCGAGACGCGCCGGCGAGCGAGCCCACCACGATCAGGGTGCCGGATTCGCTCGTCGGAATGCGCAGCGCCTCGACGGCATGGCTGACTTCGAGACCGGCCAGTGCGTGCGCGAGGCCGGCGCTGCCGATGAAGAAGGTTGCGGGCGATGCATGCAGGCTCGCCTCCGCGATCAAATGCAGATCGTGTTCAGTCGCGGCGTCGCAGGCCACGACCACATCGCCCTCCCCGGCGAGCCTCGCGAACGTGGCTTTGAGATCGCCACCGCGCACAGTAGCGAGCTTGACCTTCTCACCGCGAATGCCCGCGGTCGCGAGAACGTCGGCAAGATCGGCATTCGGATAGGTGTGGTCGCGCCGCCAGACCTCGGCTTCCTCGAGGGGGCGGCCTTTGACCAGGATGCGCCCGTCGATCGTGGTGCGGCCGGTGGCCGGAAAGGCCGGCGCGAACACGCCGAAGGCCGGCCCCGACCGCGACTTGAGATGCGCAAGCGCGGCGGCAGTCTCCGCCGCAGGTTGCCCCCGCAGCGTCGAGTCAATTTTTTTGAAAAGAATACGCCCGGGTTCGCACAGGCGCGCCAGCACATCGGCATGGCGGGCTGCAGCGGCCCCGGCCGAAAGGCCTCGACTCGCTGCATCGTAGGCCAGGACGGGCAGCTGGTAACCCGACGCGTCGGTCACCTCACCCCACGTCACCGCAGCCGCACGCCCCCTTCTGCCGAAGGCGATCGCACAATCCGCGGCACCGGTGAGATCGTCAGCGACGATCAGCCAGCTTTGGCTTGACGCATTTTCTTGACGCGAACCGGTATCCACGTCGCTCGAAAACGCTTTAGGGGCCATCTTCAGCGACCTGCCTCAGTGACAGCCGCGTGCGCTGCGGGGGTCATCTTGCCGGCAGAAGCCACGCTCTCTTCTGCAGGCTCCTCGACGTCGCGACCGACAACGCGGGCCGTCCAGGCGGTGACGATCGGCACCAGGATTGCGGTAACCACGACGCACGCCGCGACGAGGATGGTCGCAGGCCGTGCCGCGTCCGCATAGGCCGGATTGGCCGCGGCGACAATCGCCGGGACGGCCGCCGCATTACCAGCCGTCGAGGCCGCCGCAACACCCGCGACACCATTCCCGCCAGTGATGCGATCGGCGAAGAACAGCGGGATGCCGGTCACAACCACCACGGCCACTCCCATGCCGAGGCCGAGTAGACCGGCCTGCCAGACCTTCGATAGATCGAGGCCGGCGCCGAGCGCGAAGGCGAAGAACGGGATCATCACAGGCACCGCGCGGCTCAGGAAGTCGCGCATCTCGCGATCGAGATTGCCGATGATCATGCCCACCACCAGAGGCAGGATAGCGCCCACCAGGGTCTGGAATGGAAATGCCGAGAGGCCGGCCACGCCCAAGGTGATCATGGTGAGGAAAGGACCGCTCTCCAGCGACATGATGGTATAGGCGCCGACGTCACGCGGGCGTCCATATTGGCCCATCAACGCCATATAGAGACCGCCATTGGTGTCGTTCATGGCGGCGACGATCGCGAGAGTCGATACGCCCGCGAACATGCCGGCTGCGACCGGCGCTTCTCCCAAAATGCGGCCGAAGATCAGGCCGAGGGCAACGGCAACGCCGACCTTCACGATCAGCAGGGTGCCGCCCTTCTTCACAATGTAGGGGGTCGCGCGGAAGTCGATGCTCGCGCCCATGCAAACGTAAAACACGGCGAGAATCGTCAGTGCGCCGGAGAAAAGTGCGCCGGTGAAGGAGCCAAAGAACTTCGGAGTATCGGGAAAGAAGGTCGCAATAAGCGCCCCCACCAACAGCGGGACCACCATCATCCCGCCAGGCACCTTCTCGATCGCCCGCTTAATTGGAACCTGCATTTCTGTTTTCCTCCCGCGCAAGGCGCCCATCCGATCATTCTGCGCATTTCCGCCAGAGAAACGAGCAAACGGCTGGCCGTATATGCTCACATTACGCAATATTCAAGATTTTATTGCGCGCTTCGCGCAATACGGCTACGCGGCCCGCACAAGCCCGGTCCGATCCGCCCCAGAAATCCGAAAATCACGCCGCCCGTTGTGATCTTGGACGGACGGCGGCCTAATCTTCGGGCGGCTGTCTACCGCCAGCCCTAGCTAGCTTCCTTCAGAACGATTGGCTCCATACGGAACGGGGCGCACCATGAAAATGGTGCGCCCCGTTAGCGTTTCTTTTGCCGCGGCGAAAAGCTCGCTGGCAGATCACCCCGTGGTGATCGCCGTCTCGACGTCGGACGGATCGATCTGCTTGTTCAGGTTGGCGTGCAGCTTCTTGTGGTCGAGCTCGCCCTCCCACCATGAGACGAACACCGCGGCGATGCCGTTGCCGGTGATGTTGGTCAGCGCACGCACCTCGCTCATGAACTTGTCGATCGAGAACACGATGGCCATGCCCGGCACCAGGGCCGGATTGACCACGGTCAGCGTCGCCGCAAGCGTGATGAAGCCCGCGCCGGTGACGCCGCTCGCCCCTTTTGAGGTCAGCATCGCCACGATCAGGATGGTCAATTGCTGGCCGAAGGTGAGATCGACGCCAAGCGCTTGCGCGATGAACAGCGTCGCCAGCGTCATGTAGATGTTGGTGCCGTCGAGGTTGAAGGAATAGCCAGTCGGCACTACGAGCCCGACCACCGGCTTGGAGCACCCGAGCCGCTCCAGCTTTTCCATCAATTGCGGCAGCGCGCTCTCGGACGAGCTGGTGCCAAGCACGATCAACAGCTCGTCCTTGATGTAGGCGATGAACTTGAAGATGCTGAAGCCCATCACCCGCGCGATCAGGCCGAGCACAAGCACCACGAACAGCGCGGCGGTGCCGTAGAACAGCCCGATCAGGCCGATCAGATTACCGAGCGCTGCGGGACCGAACTTGCCGATAGTAAAGGCCATCGCGCCGAACGCGCCGACGGGCGCCGCTTTCATGACGATGCTGATCACGCCGAACACCGCATGTGCGCCATCGTCAATGATGTCGCGCAGCCGCTCGCCGCGCTTGCCCATCGCCATCAGCGCAAAGCCGAACAGGATCGCGAACAGCAGCACCTGCAGGATGTCACCGCGCGCGAACGCGCCGAACACGCTGTCGGGGATGATGTTGAGAACGAAATCGACCGACTTCTGGGCGTGCGCTTGATCCGCGTATTTGGTGGCGCTCGCGACGTCCGCGGCCCCGGGCTTCGCTGCCAGCCCATGGCCGATCTGGAACAGATTGCCCATGATCAGGCCGAGGATCAGCGCGAAGGTGGAGACGATCTCGAAATAGAACAGTGCCTTGATGCCGACGCGCCCGACCTTGCTAGCGTCCTGGATATGCGAGATGCCCGAGACCACCGTGCAGAAGATGATCGGAGCGATCACCATCTTGATCAGCTTGATGAAGCCGTCGCCGAGCGCCTTGATCCAGTCGTTGGTCGCAACGTTCGGCCACAACCAGCCGACCACGACGCCGAGCACGATCGCGATCAGCACCTGGACATAGAGGATTCGGTACCACGGTTTTGATGTGCTGGCCTCAGCAGGCCCGCTCGTCGCAATCGTTGCCATGACTCTCACTCCTACTCGAAGATGCGCAAGGCCGATCCGCCGAGCCAATCGGGGATGACCATCTCGAAAATTCAGATTGGCAGGCGCCTCGACCGGGGCCCTCTTACGGGCGGTGATCCGCGAGCCGCCGTGCGGCCGGCAGCAGCGCGGCCCCGAGCGCGGTCTTGACGAGCGTGCCGGCAATGAACGGCACGATCCCGACCAGCCACGCCTTCCCGGCGCCCAAGCCGACGCCGAAGGCGAGCCAGGCAAAACCGGCCGCGAGGATGATGATGTGGCCGAGCGCCATCGCTGCAAACAGCCGGGCCATGCTGCGGTCCCAGCCGCGCTCGGCGAGCCCGCCAGTGACGAACGCCGCCGCCACGAAGCCGAACAGATAGCCGGCCGTCGGCCCCATCAGCGGCGCGAGGCCGCCGACCGGTCCGGCAAACACCGGAAAGCCCATCGCGCCTTCGGCCAGATAGGCGATCACGGTCGCAGTTCCGAGCCACGAGCCATAGGCGGCGCCGATCATCAGCACCACCAGCGTCTGCAGCGTCATTGGCACATAGGGCAACGGCAGATTGACCTTGGCCGACAGCGTCAGCAGCGCCGTGCCCAGGAACACCAGGATGGTCCCGCGCCATAGCGAGGAGAATTCACCCGACCGGTTCGGCCACAGCACCGAAGCAAGAGGAAAATGCCTGGCGGCGGCGGACACAGATACCGATCTGACGGACAAGGCCAACTCCGGGGGTGTGACAAACTGGCGCGCTATTTAAGCCAACCAGCAATCCGCGCAACCGCTTCCTGCATCTCCTCTGCGGACCGCGCATAGGAAAAACGGATGAAGGCGCGGCCGTGAATCGGATCGAAATCGACGCCCGGCGTCGCCGCGACATGGGCCTTTTCCAGCATCTGGCGGGCAAATTCGAAGCTGTCGGACGTAAAGTCCGACACATCGGCATAAAGGTAGAATGCGCCATCCGCGGGCAGGAACTTGGTCAGCCCCGCTTTCGGCAGCCCCTCGATCAGAATGCGCCGATTCTCCTGATAGCCGCGCTTGATTGCTTCCATCTCCTCGCGGCCATCGAAGGCGGCTTCGGCTGCGATCTGCGATAGCGTCGGCACCGAAATCGAGAGGTTCTGCTGCAGCCGCTCGATCGGGCGCACCAGCGGCTCGGGCACGACCATCCAGCCGACCCGCCAACCGGTCATGCAGAAATATTTCGAGAACGAATTGATCACGAGGGCGTGTGGGGACAATTCGGCTGCAGTCACCGCCGGGAAGGCGTAGTCGAGCCCATGATAGATCTCGTCCGAGATGAAGCGGATGCCGGCGCTCTCGGCCGCCGCCATCAGGCTTGCAAGAGCTTCGCGCGACATCATCGTGCCGGTCGGATTGGCGGGGCTGCCCACCAGAACGCCTTTGAGCGGCGCCTTGCGATGCGCGTCCAGCAACGCTTCGCCGGTCAGCGCATGCCGCGTTTCGTTCGTCGTCTCGATCAGCACCGGCTCGCAGCCGAGCGCGCTCAGGATATGGCGGTATGGCGGATAGCCGGGCACGGTGACCGCTACGCGATCGCCCGGCTCGAACATCGCGAGAAACGTGAGGATGAAGCCGCCCGACGAGCCCGTCGTGATCACGATGCGCTCGGCATCGACCTCGCATCCATACGTCTCGAGATAATGCCGCGCGATGCGCGCGCGCAGCGAGGGAATGCCGAGCGCGGAGGTATAGTCGATGCGTCCATCGTCGAGCGCCGCGTGGGCGGCTGCAATCGCCGCCGTCGGTGCCGGCGCCGCCGGTTGGCCGACCTCCATGTGGATCACATGCCCGCCGGCCGCCTCGATTCGCGCCGCCGCCGCCATCACGTCCATGACCATGAAGGGCGGAACCTCGCTCCTTCCCGAAGCGGTCAAAAGGTGATTCACGCGGTCTCTAAATGTCGCTTCGGGCATGGATATCTGCTATTTGGGCCGGCGTCGCCGGTTTCGGGTTCCGTAACGACCGGTTGCGCCCCAGACTGGCCGCATTCGGCGGTTTGTTAGGGCATATATTGTCCGTGGCCCGCCGCCAATCGCTAAGACCGCCCCATGCTGCTCCGTTTCGCGCTTCGCAAGAAGACCCTGAAATTGACTGCGCTCGCCACCGCGATCGCGCTGGCGGTCGCGCCCACGATGGCGCTGGCGCAGGAGAACAAGGGCCCGCCGATCCTGCGCGATACTGAGGCCGAGCAATTGCTGCGCGACTATACGAGGCCGATCCTGCGCGCCGCGGGACTGGAGAAGCAGAACATCCAGATGGTCATCATCAACGATGGCACGTTCAACGCTTTCGTTGCCGACGGCCGCCGCATCTTCGTCAATTACGGCGCGCTCATGCAGTCGGAGACGCCGAACCAGATCATCGGCGTACTCGCGCACGAAACAGGGCATCTTGCCGGCGGCCATCTCGCAAAGCTCCGCGAGCAACTGGCGCAGGCGCAGACCCAGATGATCATCGCCATGCTGCTCGGCGCCGGCGCGATGGTCGCAGGCGCACGCGGCGGCGCGAACAGCGGCCTCGCCAATGCCGGTGCCGCGGCAGTCGCGGCGCCGCAGGAAGTGATCCGCCGAACGCTGCTCTCCTACCAGCGCCAGCAGGAAGAGAACGCCGACCGCGCCGGCGTGAAATTCCTGAACGCGACCGGCCAGTCCGCCAAGGGCATGTACGAAACGTTCAAGCGCTTCACCGACGAAAGCCTGTTCGCGGCACGCGGCGCCGATCCGTATCTGATGTCGCATCCAATGCCCGCTGATCGCGTGGCGGCGCTGGCGGAGATCGCGCGCTCCAGCCCCTATTGGGACAAGAAGGATGATGCGGCGCTGCAAATGCGCCACGACATGGTGCGCGCCAAGATCTCCGCCTTCATGGAGCGTCAGGACACCGTCTATCGCCGCTATCCTTCGTCCAACAACGGCCTGCCCGCCCGCTACGCGCGGGCGATCTCGACCTATCTGCACGGCGATCTCCGCAGCGCGCTTGCCCAGATCGACGGCCTGATCCAGGCGCAGCCCAACAACGCCTATTTTTATGAATTGCGCGGCCAGGCGCTGCTGGAGGGCGGCAGGCCGGCGGAGGCGATCGCGCCGCTGCGCAGGGCGGTGCAACTCTCGGGCAACTCGCCCCTGATCGAGATGCTGCTCGGCCAGGCGCTGGTCGCGACCAGCAACAACGCCTACACCGATGAAGCCATCAACATCCTGCGCGCCGCCGTGGCGCGCGAGAGCGAGGCGCCGATCGGCTATACTCAGCTCGCCATGGCCTATGGCCGCAAGGGCGATTATGCGCAGGCTGACCTCGCTTCCGCCCAGGCCGCCTATCTGCGCGGCGACAGCAAGACCGCGCGCGAGCTGGCCTCGCGTGCCAAGACGCGCTTTGCCATCGGAACCCCCGGTTGGGTCAAGGCTGACGATATTGTGAGCGCCAAGCCGCTGCCGGGTCAGAAAAACAACTAGCCATCAACGTAAATCGTCTACAACGATTGCCAAACCGCACAAGGATTTGCCCATGCGCCCGCTCCGTTTTCTCGCTCCCGCCCTGCTCGCCGCGGCGCTCGCAGGCGCTTCGCTGCCCGCATCCGCGCAGGGCTTCTCCGATACGCAACGCAGCGACATCGAGAGCATCGTGCGCAATTACCTGATCACGCATCCCGAGGTGCTCGAGGAGGCGATGACCGAGCTGACCAAGCGCCAGGCCGCGGCCGAGGCCGAGAAGCATCAAGCGAGCATCGCGAAGAATGCGGATGTGATCTTCAACTCGCCACGCGGCGTGACGCTCGGCAACAAGGACGGCGACGTCACTTTCGTGGAATTCTTCGACTACAACTGCGGCTACTGCAAACGCGCGATGGTCGACATGATCGACCTCATGAAGGCCGATCCCAAGCTGAAAGTCGTGCTGAAGGAATTTCCGGTGCTGAGCCAGGGCTCGGTGGAAGCCGCGCAGGTTGCTGTCGCCGTGCGCATGCAGGATCCGACGGGCAAGAAGTATCTCGACTTCCATCAGAAGCTGCTCGGCGGCCGTGGCGCTGCCGACAAGGCCCGCGCGATGGCGGTCGCCAAGGAAGTCGGCCTCGACATGGCCAGGCTCGAGAAGGACATGGCGGGCCCAGAAGCGAAGGCGACCATCGAGGAGAACTTCAAGCTCGCGGAAGCCATGGGCATGAACGGCACGCCGAGCTACGTGATCGGCAAGCAAGTCGTGATCGGCGCAGTCGGGCTGGAGAATCTGAAGGAAAAGATCGGCATCGCCCGCTGCGGCAAGGCGACGTGCTGACGTAACAACGAAACAATATTGGATGCGCAAAGGCCGGCTCGTTAGCCGGCCTTTTTGTTTGTGTGGTTCTGCACACTTCCATTCATCGCGCATTCATAAAACAAACCACGTGGAACCGCTATCGGTTCGGAACGTCGCTCTCCTCCTTTCGTTGTCGGCGTGGGCAATGCAGGACTTCTTGAGGAGGAATCGAAATGACTAACCGCTTGTTGATTTCGGTCGCGACAGCGGCCTTGATCGCGGGAACCGGCTTTGCGAACGCGCAGGGCACCGGCATGGGCCGCGAGTCACCGTCGTCCGGTGGCGGCGCTACGACGCAGCACAGCCCGCCATCCGGTGGCGGCGCGTCTTCAGGCACGATGAACCGTGAACACGGCGGCACCACAGGCATGAGTGGCGCCGAGCAGTCCGGCAAGAGCTCGAGCTCTTCCGGCATGAAGTCGGATTCCGACAAAGGCGGTGCGGCCGACAGGAACGCGCAGGATACCAACGCGCCTGGTCAGAAGTCGAAGAGCATGAGCTCGGAGAACGACAAGACCAAGGGCGAGAAGGACATGAAGGCTGAAGGTCGCGATAGCCGTGACCGCAGCAACATGAAGGCTGAAGGTCGTGATCGTGACCGCATGAATGCCGAGACTCGCGACAAGAGCGGCGGCACCGCTGCCGAAAGCCGCGACAAGAGCGGCATGGAGACGCAGAAGGGCGCGACCGACACCAGCCGCTCGCAGACCACGACCGGCAACGCCGGGACCTCGGCAACCGCGGCTCCGCCGGCAGAGAAGCGGACCCAGATCGTCTCCGCGATCAGGTCGGAGCGGGTCGAAGAGGTCAAGAACGTGAACTTCAACGTCGCGGTCGGCACCACCGTGCCTACGACCGTTCACTTCCATCCGCTCCCGTCCCGGATCGTCGAAATCTATCCGGAATGGCGCGGCTACGACTTCATCCTGGTCAACGGCCGCTACGTGATCGTGCAACCCGAGACGCACCAGATCGTCTACATCATCGAGGGCTAACGGGAGCTCCCACGCGAGGGCGGGTTCAACCCGCCCTCGCTTTTCTTGTCCTGTCCGCCGGCATGCAGGGCCCTGGCCCGGCCGCCGGGCGAAACCCGCAGGCTTTTCCACAGAAGTTGGTTAATTAGCGTTTTCCATGAGTTAGCCGGGTCATCTGACAGCCCGAATGAGCCGTTTGAACCGGTTTCCAACAAACCTAAAGCTTTCCCTCGGGTCCGCTGTTACCTATAAACCCGCGACCTGGAGCAGAATCCGGAACCCCGGTTTCCGAAAGGATCCTGCCCAAAACGCTTTAGCGCTATTTCTTGGAACTCCGGATGGCCCAGGCCCCTGCCGCGACGATCTATGTGCTCAACGGCCCGAACCTCAATCTGCTCGGGACCCGTGAACCCGAGACCTATGGCCATGCCACGCTCGCCGACGTCGAGAAGCTCTGCAGGGATACCGCGGCCCAGTTTGGCCTCACCGCGGACTGCCGGCAGTCTAATCGCGAGGGCGAGCTGATCGACTTCATCCATGAGGCGCAGGCGAAGCAGGCGGTCGGCATCATCATCAATGCGGGGGCCTATTCCCATACCTCGATCGCGCTGCATGACGCGCTGGTCGGGGTGAAAATTCCGACCGTCGAAGTGCATATCAGCAACATTTATGCCCGCGAGAGCTTCCGGCATCATTCCTTCACTGCTAAAGCCGCCTTTGCGTCGCTTTGCGGCTTCGGCGTCGATGGCTATCGCCTCGCGATATCAGGCCTCGCCGCCAGGATCGGCGCCAAGGCGACAGCCTGACGCATTCCCCGTCATCAGACAGAGAGTTTCGGACCAAGATCATGGCGCGCCAGCCAGACGACAAATCCACCGCAAAGCCCGGCAAAGACAACGACAAGGACGACGCCGCGCTCATCCGCGAACTCGCGCTCCTGCTCGACGAGACCCACCTGACTGAGATCGAGATCGAGCGCGCGGGCGTCCGGCTGCGTGTCGCGCGCAACGTCAGCATTGCCGCGGCCGTGCCGGCGGCCGTCGCACCGGCCCTGTCGGTGGCTGCACCCGCGGCTGCCGCTGCCGCGACCGACCTCGCCAAACATCCGGGCGTAGTGCCCTCGCCCATGGTCGGCACCGCCTATTGGGCGCCGGAGCCGGGCGCAAAACCCTTCATCGAGGTCGGCAGCAAGGTATCAGCCGGACAGACGCTGCTGATCATCGAAGCGATGAAGACGATGAACCAGATTCCGTCGCCGCGCGCGGGCACCGTGACGCAGATCCTCGTCGAGGACGGCCAGCCGGTCGAATTCGGCGAGCCGCTGGTAATTATCGAATAGCGAATAGTGAGTGGCGAATAGCGAGTGGTGAAGAATTCCCATTCGCTATTCGCCATTCGCCACTCCCCCTCCTGAGGCGCCATGTTCGACAAGATCCTCATAGCCAACCGCGGTGAAATCGCGCTTCGCGTGCTGCGCGCCTGCAAGGAGCTCGGCATTTCGACGGTGGCCGTGCATTCGACCGCGGACGCGGATGCCATGCATGTGCGGCTTGCGGACGAGAGCGTCTGCATCGGGCCGCCGCCGTCGAAGGACTCCTATCTCAACATTCCCGCCCTGCTCGCGGCCTGCGAGATCACGGGCGCCGAAGCGGTGCATCCCGGCTACGGCTTCCTCTCGGAAAATGCCCGCTTCGCCGAGATCCTGGCCGAGCACAATCTGCATTTCATCGGACCGAAGGCCGAGCACATCCGCCTGATGGGCGACAAGATCGAGGCCAAGAAGACCGCGAAGCGACTCGGCATTCCCGTCGTTCCCGGCTCCGACGGCGCCGTGAGCTCCGATGACGATGCAATGGCAATCGCCAGGTCGATCGGCTTCCCGGTGCTGGTGAAGGCCGCCGCCGGCGGCGGCGGGCGCGGCATGAAAGTCGCGCACAGCGAAGCCGATCTCGCGCTGGCGCTCTCCACCGCCGCCACCGAAGCAAGATCCGCGTTCGGCGACGCGTCGGTATATCTCGAGAAATACCTGCAGAAGCCGCGCCACATCGAGATCCAGGTGCTCGGCGACGGCCGCGGGGGCGCCATTCATCTCGGCGAGCGCGACTGTTCGCTGCAGCGGCGCCACCAGAAGGTCTGGGAAGAAGGTCCCTCGCCGGTCCTCTCGGCCGCCCAGCGCGCAAAGATCGGCGAAACTTGCGCGAAGGCGATGCGGGACTTGAAATATCTCGGCGCCGGCACGATCGAATTCCTCTACGAGGACGGCGAGTTCTATTTCATCGAGATGAACACCCGCATCCAGGTCGAGCATCCCGTCACCGAAAGCATCACCGATATCGACCTCGTGCTCGAGCAGATCCGGATTGCCGCCGGCGGCGATCTGCCGGCGAAGCAGGACGAGGTCGCGATCATCGGCCACGCCATCGAATGCCGCATCAATGCGGAGAACCCGCAGACCTTCCGCCCTTCACCTGGACGCATCTCGCAATACCACCCGCCCGGCGGCCTGGGCGTGCGGATCGATTCCGCAGTGTACCAGGGCTATGTCATCCCGCCCTATTACGACTCGCTGGTCGGCAAGCTGATCGTGCACGGCAAGACCCGTGGCGAATGCCTGATGCGGCTGCGTCGGGCGTTGGACGAAATGGTGGTCGACGGCATCGAGACCACGCTGCCGCTGTTCCGCGCCCTGGTGCGCGAGCCCTCCATCATCGATGGCGACTATCACATCCATTGGCTGGAGCAGTATCTCGCCGGGCAGCCGACCATCGGCTGACGGGCCCAAGGTCAGGCGGCCCAAGTCAGTTCCATTCCGCATGGAACAAAGCACGGAACCGTGCGTTTGCAGCGACGGGGATTTCCTACTCCCAAGGACCGCTTGCACTCCACTGTATCAATGACACGAGGCACCCGTGACGTCTGACGCCAAGCGCCGCCGCGCATTGGGCCAGATTCTGCTGCTCGCGGCGGGGCTCCTGGTGCTGGTTGCGATCAGCGCCGCGTCCGTCCTGCTGGTGAACAAGGCGCGCCAGGACAACGCCTTGGTGGTCCACACCGTCGAGGTGGAAAACCAGATCAACGCGGTTCTGCTCGAGCTCCGCCGCGCCGAAAGTGCGGCCCGCGCCTATCTCCTGACCCGATGGCCGGAATTCCTGACCGATCATGAGCAGGCCGTGGCCAACGTCACCCCCTATACGGACAAGCTGGCGCAGCTCGCAGCCGATAATCCGTTCCAGGTCGAGAACGTGAAGAAGATGCGCGCGGCGATCGACATCCGGCTCGATCAGTTCAAGCGCGAAATGGATTTTATCAAGCGCGACGAGCCGACCAGTGCCGCGGCGCTGGTCCGCGAGGCGGCCGCCGGCAATACCAATGCCATCATTCGCGACGTGACGGACAAGATGCACGCCGAGGAAGAGCGGCTGTTCGATCTGCGGACGGCCAATGGCGACCGTTCGCAGATACTGGCGTCCTCCGTCACCATCGCCGGGTCGTGCATCGTGATTGCGCTTGGCGCGATCGCGGCGTTCCAGGTGCGCCGCTCGACGCGCGTCCGCGATGAGGCCGCGACCAAGCTGCGAGACCTCAACGTCACGCTGGAGACCAGCGTCCAGGAGCGCACCGCCGATCTGCGCGAAGCCAATGACGAGATCCAGCGCTTTGCCTATATCGTCAGTCACGATCTGCGCTCGCCACTCGTCAACATCATGGGCTTCACCAGCGAGCTCGAGGAGCTGCGCGGCGACATCTTCAAGCGGATCGCCGCCCTGAGCCACACCGCCTCGGAAGCTGCCGCGCTGCCGGAGAACGCCACCGACAGCGCCGAGCCTGCGCTCGAGGGCGCCGACAAGCAGCTCTCCGACGATTTCTCCGAGGCGCTCGGCTTCATCAAATCCTCGATCGCCAAGATGGACCGCCTGATCACCGCGATCCTCAATCTCACCCGCGAGGGTCGGCGCGAATTCAGTCCGGAACGGATCAACACACGCGAGCTGATCGAAGGCATCGCCGCCACCGTGGCGCATCAGGCCGCCGAGGCGAATGCGCAAATCCGCATCGAGCCATTGCCTGAGATCACCAGCGACCGTCTTGCGCTGGAGCAGATCTTCTCCAATCTGATTGACAATGCGCTCAAATATCTGAGGGACGCTGTTCCCGGCGACATCGCGATCCGCGGGCGCACCAAGCTCGGCTTCGCGATCTTCGAAATCAGCGACAATGGCCGCGGTATCGATCCCAAGGATCACCAGCGCATTTTCGAGCTGTTCCGCCGGGCGGGAACCCAGGACAAGCCCGGCCAAGGCATCGGGCTCGCGCATGTGCGCACGCTGGTGCGGCGTCTCGGGGGAACCATGTCGGTCGCCTCAGAACTTCACAAGGGCAGCACATTCACGATAACACTTCCAGTCAACTGGGCCGCCAAACGGAAGGCAGATGCATGAGCAATCCAGTCACCATCATCATGATCGAGGACGATGAAGGCCACGCGCGGCTGATTGAGCGGAATATTCGCCGATCCGGTGTCAACAATAAGATCTTGCCGTTCAGGAACGGTACAGACGCGGTCGGCTATCTCTTCGGCCCGGATGGAAGCGGCACAGACCAAAAGGGCAAGGCGCTGCTCATCCTGCTTGATCTCAACCTGCCCGACATGACCGGCATCGATATCCTGAAGCGGGTCAAGGAGAACAAGCACCTGAAGTCGACCCCCGTGGTGGTGCTGACCACCACGGACGATTCGCAGGAGATCAAGCGATGCTACGAGTTCGGCTGCAACGTCTACATCACGAAGCCGGTGAACTACGAGAGCTTTGCCAACGCGATCCGCCAGCTCGGACTGTTCTTCTCGGTCATCCAGGTTCCGCCAGCCGCAGCATGAGCACCACGAGCCCCACCCTGCTCTATATCGACGACGATGAGGCGCTGGCGCGGCTCGTCGACCGCGGCCTGACGCGGCTCGGGCTGAAGGTGGTGCATGCGGCGAGCGGCCAGGAGGGGCTGGATCGCATCGCGAAGGGCGGCATCGACGTGGTCGCGCTCGACCAGTATATGCCCGGCCTCGACGGGCTCGAGACGCTCGAGCAGATCCTGAAAATTCCCGACGCTCCACCGGTCGTGTTCGTCACGGCCTCGCAGGATTCCGCGATCGCCGTCACCGCGCTCAAGGCCGGCGCGGCAGACTATCTCGTCAAGGACATCCACGGCGAATTCATTCCGCTGCTCCAGGTTGCCGTCAACGGCGCGCTGCGTCAGGCGGAATTGCAGCGGGCGCGCGACGAGGCGGAAGCCGAGATCCACGCCTCGCGCGACCGCTTCGCCGCGCTCGCCGCCGAGCGCGAGGTGCTGCTCCGTGAGGTCAATCACCGCGTCGGTAACTCGCTGCAGATCATCGCCTCGCTCCTGCACCTGCAGGCGAGCTCGGCGACACAGGACGACGTCAAGGCGGCGCTCACCAACGCAATGGGCCGCGTCGCCGCCGTCGCCCAGGTCCACCGCCGCCTCTACACCTCGCACGACCTGAAGAGCGTGCTGCTGAACCAGTATCTGGAATCCCTGCTCGAAGATCTCCGCCGCTCGGCCGAAGGCAACCGGATGTCGCGGCTGACATTGAAGGCCGAACCGATCGAGATCGATCCGGATCGCGCGGTCGCGATCGGCATCATCGTCAACGAGCTGGTGATGAATGCGGTGAAATATGCCTATCCAGAAGGCGCCGGCCCGATCCATGTCGAGCTCAAGGCCGAGGGCGACGATCTGCTGCTGGCGATTTCCGACGACGGCGTCGGCCTCAACGTCAAGGCCGATCCACGCTCCACGGGCCTGGGCCAGCGCATCGTCAGCGCCATGGCCTCCAAGCTCGAGGCCAGCGTCGAGCGCGATCCCGACCATGGCGGCACGCGCATCCTGGTGCGCTTTCCCCGTGCCAGCGCCGCAGCGGCGAAATCCGCCAGCGCCGCCGCGAGCTAGCCTTGAGATCATGATCCGATTGGACGAAATCGGATCATGATCTCATCTCGTTGTTTGAGCATGCTCTTTTCGGAAAACCGGTTTCCACTTTTCCGGATCATGCTGGCGCATCAGCCTATCGCGCCGCCCGCGCTCGCCTGCTATCCTGCAATCATGACATCGCGCGACTCCGCCGCATCCGAGATCACACCCGACGTGCTGCTGCGCGCCTATGCCTGCGGCATCTTTCCGATGGCCGAGAGCGCCGACGACCCCACCCTGTTCTGGGTCGAGCCGGAAATGCGCGGCGTGATCCCACTAGAAGGCTTTCGCATCACCTCGCGATTGGCGCGCACGGTGCGTTCCGATGCGTTCACCGTGACGGTCAACACCGCATTCAAGGCCGTCATCGCCGGCTGCGCCGCTCCGGCAGAAGGACGCGAGGACACCTGGATCAATAAGCGCATCCGCGAGCTCTATGTCGGGCTGCATCGGCTCGGCCACTGCCACAGCGTCGAGGCCTGGCAGGACGGCGAACTGGTCGGCGGTCTCTACGGCGTCAGCCTGGGGCGCGCCTTCTTCGGCGAGAGCATGTTCCACACGGCGCGCGACGCCTCGAAGGTCGCCCTGGTGCATCTGGTGGCGCGGCTGATTGCCGGCGGCTTTGAGTTGCTCGACACGCAATATGTCACTGAGCACCTGCGCAGTTTCGGTGCGCTCGAAATCCCCCGCCGCCGCTATCGCGCGCTGCTCGACCAGGCGATCTCGGGTGCGCCCGCTGATTTCCTGAAGTTGCCGACCGATCAGCCAATCAAGGGCGCCGATGCGCTCGCGATCATCGCAGAGCGCGCGTAAGCGTAGCCCGGATAAGGCGTGCGTTCCATCTGGCTACCTGATCATGCCGAGTGCAGCATCCACAGACGCACAAATGCCTGGTCTCAACGGCGGCTTATTGAAAGCAAAGCCGCAATGTAAGTCGGCAGCGTTCGCTCGTTCGTATGCGCTTGCGGGATCGTTTGCGCTAGCGATCCATGATTGCTGACCAAGAGAATTAGTGTCCCACCAAGTGACCATCTCATTGACTCAATCGATCCTGCGGCGTAGTTTAATACAACGTTACGTTGATTATTTCGCACAGCACATTTTGCAGATTCACGAAGTTTCAGAAGCGATTAGTCGTCGAAAGAGGTGATTGCGGCTGAACGCCAAGTCGACAGGTAAAGTCAGGTGTTCGGATTTGGACAACAGCACATACATCGTTGTGCTCCCGACATCTGAGTTCGGAATGATACCCAATAGCTGAGTTGACGCACAGTTGCTCGAATAGATGAGCGGCTTCAGAGCCGCTGTTGTCTAGCGGGCGGCACCAAACTGCCGCGAAGAGCGGAAGATCTCACGTATGAAATTTACTGCTTCACACTTCACGCGACCGCTCAGCGGATCGTGAGGGGAAGCTATTCGTTCAAGACAACATGTTCAAAACAAAGGAGGAGAGGACGATGCCGTTAGACGCAACGCAGTTAGCGCAGGAAATTACGGAGCACGTGCGCGCCGCCGCGGCCCAGTCAGCCGGTGGCCCAGCGGCCCAGGCAGCCGGTGGCGCAACGGCTGAGGCAGTTGGTGGTGATTTTTGTTCAATTTGGCCCCAAGCCAAGCCCGTTCTGGGATTCGTGGCGGGCATCGTCGCATTTATTCCCGGACTCGGCACAACAGCAGGAGCTGTCCTGCAGGGCCTCATAAAGGTCGGAGATCAAATCTCCGCTGAGGTGTGCCGTCAGCAGTAGGCCTCCAGACGGTGCAGCCAAGATTGCGTGGGACAAGGGTCCGCGCCGCCATTCGAAACCCTGCCAAACGAACCCTGCCAAGTCGGTCGGGACTTGGTCCTTTCGGCAGCATTGTGGATCTTATGATCAGCGTTGCGCGGGGAGCTGGCCTCCCCGCTAACAAGCGCTGACAGCCGCCTGACCAACGTTCGAGGTTCTCAGTTCCCGAATATGCTGAAGAGCCCGCCGGGCCGCTGCTGCGGTGGAGGTGGCGGCGGTTGGGGCTGCGCCGGCGGCTGCTGGTATTGCTGCTGCTGCGGCGGCGGACGCGGGGTGGCCTGCTTCTGCGCCGGCGGCCTCTTCTGTGCCGGCGGTGGGGCCGGCTGCTTCGGCAGATCGGGCGCCGCGTTGACGATGGTCTGCTCCGGCCCTTTGCAGTCGGTCAGCCAGATATCATAGATCGGATGCTCGACACCGTGCAGGCCCGGACTTGCTGCAAACATCCAGCCCGAAAAAATCCGCTTCACCTCGCCCTGTAGCGTGATCTCGTCGACCTCGACAAAGGCATCGGTGTTGGCGGCTTCCGTCGAGGGCCGCGTATAGCAGGCGTCCGTCTTCACGCGCAGCGCACCGAACTGCACGGTCTCGCCGATATCCTCCTCGAAATTGATGATGCGCCCGGTGATCTTGTCGAGCCCGGAGAAGGTCGCCTTCTTGTTCGCGATCTTGGTCGACGGCGGCTCGCTCACCACCTCGTCGCCGGGCTGGAGCGTTGCCGGCGTCTGCGGCACGCTCTTGGGCTGGCGCTGCCCGGGCGGCAGTCCCGGCAACGGATTGGCACCAAGCGGCGCATTGGCGACATTAGGAGGAGCCCCGGGCGACGGAGGCTGCACGGCGACCGCGGGCGGCGCATTCGGAGGCGGTCCCTGGGTGCCCGGCGGTGGCGCCAGAGGCTGCGACTGGAAGCTGCCCGGTGGCGGCACACCCTGCCCCGGCAATGGCCGGTTCGGCGTCGGCAGCAATCGGCCGCGCGGCAATTCCGGCACTTCCTCCTCGTCCTCGGGAGCCGCCTGCTGGCCACCACGCGGAATCGCGCCCGGCGGGCGCGGGGCGGGATCGGAGAAAATAGTACCGATCTGCGCGCGCGCGGGCGGCGCAAGCGGGAGGGTTGAGGCGGCGATCAGGGCCGCAAAGCCAGTCAGGGCAACGGTTCGGAGCATCTCGCGCGGCTTCAAGGAACGAATCGGGCTTTGAACATACTAATCAATTATTGGCTACATGCCGCTCGCAGGATCACCGGTTAACACGCCGAATACGGCGGGGAAAGGGCGGGCTTCCGCCACTGGTCAGGCTCCCTGCCCCATGAAATAGTTCCGGCTCTCGCCGAGGTCTGCGGACCGCCACGCGGAAAACAGCAAGAAATCCGGAAAACCCTACCGGATGATCCAGAGGAAGCCCGTACAATATGCCTGTCGTTCTCGATCCCGACGCCGCCGCCGTCTTCAAGGCCTTTCAGGAGGCCGGCCGGCCCGCTTACGAAACGCTGACCGCCGCCGAAGCGCGTGCGTATTATTCGCAGGCCCGCTTTGTCAGCAATCCCGAGCCGCCGGAGCTGGCACAGGTCGAACCGCTGTCGATCCCCGCGCCCCACGGCGCGATCCCGGCGCGGATCTACAGGCCCAAGAAGCTGCGCCAGAAGGACGGGCTGTCGCCGGCGCTGGTGTTCTTCCACGGCGGTGGCTGGGTCATCGGCGATCTCGACACCCATGATGTGGTCTGCCGGAAGCTTGCCGATGAAGGCGAGCTGATCGTGATCTCCGTCGACTATCGTCTCGCGCCCGAGCACAAATTCCCTGCGGCTGTCGACGATGCCATTGCGGCGACGAAATGGGTGGCGGCAAACGCGAGGCGGCTCGGCATCGACGCGGCGCGCCTTTGCGTCGGCGGTGACAGCGCCGGCGGCAATCTCGCCGCGGTCGTGTCGATCGCCGCGCGCGACGGCAACGGTCCTGCGATCGCGGGACAAGTGCTGATCTATCCGGCGGTCGATTTCGGGATGACGCATCCCTCGCACAGCGAGCCGGAAACCAGCATCCTCCTCACGCACTCCGTCATCCGCTGGTTTCGCGATCACTATCTCAGCAGCGCTGCCGACGCGCATGATTGGCGCGCTTCGCCGGCGCGGGCGACGACCCTGATCGGCCTGCCGCCGGCCTATGTGCTGACCGCCGGCGCCGATCCGTTGCGCGATGAAGGCGACCAATATGCCGAACGCCTTAAGGCAGCCGGAGTGCCCGTGACCTACAAGCACTTTCCCGGCCAGTTCCATGGCTTCTGAAATGGACCCCGATTGTGGGACCACGTGCTTAGTTGGAAGGGGCTGCTCCGTTTGATAGACGGAGCGCATGAT
>NZ_JBEGDB010000133.1:0-21603 GCF_043638955.1 Bradyrhizobium sp. 31Argb
CCAGGCCAGATGGAACAACGACTTCCTTCTCCGCGCCCTCGCCCATATGCGATAGCCCTACCCGCAAGCGGGAGAGGGGGCGCAGCTTCGTGTTGGCACCATTCGATCCAATCTCACCATGCGCTAATTGTGCTCGCTCGGGCCCATGATGACGATGTTCTCGGTGCGCTCGACGTGGCGGACGAAGATGTATTTGTCCTCGCGCCCGTCGCTGTGCTTGCGCTTGATGTCGGGCTGCACGGTGCCGGATACTTTTGCCACGACCAGATACGGCTCCCGCGCCGCCAGTCCTTCCGCGCAATGCTTATCGAATTCCTCCACCGTGTGCGCGGTGTGGGCGCGCGTCACGCCTGCGCCACGCGCGATCGCGGCGATGTCAACGCGGCCGCTCGCGGTGTGCGTCGGCGGGCCGCCGATCGACTGGTAGCATTCATTGTCCCAGACCACGATGAACAGGTTGTTCGGCTGCTCGTTGGCGATGGTGGCGAGGATGCCGAGGTTGAACATCATGCCGCCGTCGGTATCGAGCGAGACGATGCGCCGGTGCGGCAGGCCGGCGGCGAGCCCAAGGGCCTGCGCGCTGACGCAGCCGAGCTGCTGCTGGAACAGGCTGGCGTCGCGCATATGCGGGGCGGCGTTGTACCATTCGTCGACGCTGGCGCCGAGCGAGAGGATCACGAGCTCATCGGAGAGCCTGCGCGCCAGCGCCTTCATGCAGTCGAACCGCTTCATCGCACCACACTCCCGCCCAGCGCGACCGCCGAGTGATAATAGGCTGAGTAGGACCAACTGAACGCATCGGTGATGGCACGCTCGATCCGCTCCTCTTCCGTCACGATGCGATAGGGAATCCGCAGCGCATTCAGCACCGGCTCCATGGTGATGCCGTGCGGGATCGCCCACCAATTGTTCTCGCCGAGCTCGCCGCGATAGCTCATCAGCATCACCACGGGGATGCCGGCGCCGAGCCCCATCCGCGCCAACGGCTCGACCGAGGCGCGCAAGCCGGAATTCTCCATCACCAGCGCCGCGCGCTTGCCGGACAGGAACACGCCGCCGCAGATCGCCGCCCCCTCGCCTTCATTGGTGACGCGAATGGTGCGGATGTCAGGGTCGGCATCGAGCGCCGGATAGAGCTCCTTGAACAAAGAGTCCGGCAGATAGCAGACGATGCTGACACCTGCTTTCTTCAGGCCGCGGATCACGGCGTCGACTGCGGATGGCTTCATGCAGATTCCTTTTCGGGCAAATTCTCAGGTGCGAGATGTTCTGAATAGGCCCTGATTTCTCACCAGCCTGATGCGCCCAGCGCAACATGTCTCAGCCGCCGGAGAGACCCTCGATCGCCCGCGTCAGCATGGTGGCGAGGCTCGAGGCCGCTTCCGACATGCCGGACTTGGCGCGCGACAGCAGCACCAGCTTGCGCGGCCGCAATTTGGGGTCGCGCAGCGGCACGAACACCAAGGCTCCGCTCCTGATCTCGCGCTGGACGCCGATCCGGGTCTGCAGCGCGACGCTGTTACCGCGCATCGCAAGATCGGCCATGACGGTGATCGAGTTCGTCAGCGCCCGCCGCCCGAAATCGATCGAGGAGCCGTTCAGCGCCTCCTCGATCGAGGCGCCGAGCGAGAGGCTGGCATCCGACAGCACCACGCGCTCGCCGGCGAGATCGAACAGTTTGAGTTCACTGCGGCCGGCGAGCCGATGCCCGGGATGCATCAGCGCGCCTAGATTCAGCACGGTGCCGGCGAGCCGCTGCGCGTTGCGCGGCGTCTTGATGTCGAAGGCGATGCCGATGTCGCATTCGCCGTCAGCCACCGCATCGAACGCATGTTCCGATCCCATCACCTTGATGTCGACGGTGATTGCCGGATAGCTCTCCCAGAACGTCGACATCACGTCGAGCAACAGCCCGCGCGCGATGCTCTCCACCACCGCCACCGTGACAGTGCCGCGACGAAGGCCCTGGAGATCGTTGATCTCGGTGTAGGCGCGCGTCATCTCGCCCTGGCTAGCGCGCGTGCGGTAGAGCAGGATTTCGCCGGCGCTGGTGAGTTTCAAGCGCTGGCGGATGCGCTCGAACAGCGGCGTCTGCAGCTCGTCCTCGAGCTGGCCGATCACGCGGCTGATCGAGGACGGCGCGACATTGAGCACGCGCGCGGCCTGCCGGATCGAGCCGAGCTGGGCGACGAGCTGGAAATAATGCAGGCGCGTCGAGATCAGGCCGAGCCGGTGTGGGTCCATCGTGCTATTCGAACAGCGGCGCGAGCCGCATTTCCGGCACCAGCACCAATCCCTTGTCGGTGAGGCGGATTTCGGGGATCACCGACAGCGGGATCAGGTTGAAGCCCATATAGGGAATGGTGCAACCGGCCTCCTGCCATGCCACCTTGAGTTTCTGTACCTCTTCGGCGACCTCGGTCACCCGCTTGTCGGAGAGCAGGCCCGCGATCGGCAGCGGCACCATCGCCTTCACCTTGCCGTCGGCAACGACGCAGACGCCGCCCTGATGGTCCTTGATCGCGGCGAGCGCGACCTGCATGTCATCCTCGTTGGTGCCGGCAATGATGATGTTGTGGCTATCATGCCCCACGCTCGATGCCACCGCTCCACGTTTGAGGCCGAAATCCTTGAGCAGACCATGGGCGACATTGCCGGCCGACTTGCCGTGGCGCTCCACCACAGTGACGAAGCAGAGGCCATCGCGCTCGAACAGCGGCTGCCAGTCGTTGGCCGGCTCGATCGCGACGCGGTCGTGGATTAGGGTAATGCCGGGCAGCGCGGTCCGGATGGCGTTGACGGTGCAAGCCTCGGTCGGCAGCGCCGGCGTCAGCTTCACCTTATCAGGCAGTTTCACGGTCGAATATGCGGCTTGCGGATAGCGATAGCGCTTCGACAGCGAGGCATCGAGTAATGCAGTGATCTTGCCGTTCTCGACCACGCATTCGCCGCCATACCAGGTGGCGTGTGGCCTCAGCGAATCGTCGAGCAGCACCAGGTCGGCACGCCGGCCGCCGCCGAGGCCGCCGATCTCGCCGTCGGCACCGAAGCGCGTGGCGCCGTGCAGCGACCCCATCGACCATGCCTGTTCCGGCGACATGCCGGCCTTCACTGCCTCGCGCACGACCCAGTCGAGACCGAATTGCAGGAGATCATCGGCGTCGCGATCGTCGGTGCAGAGGGCGACGCGCTTATGCGACGCGCCGAGCTCGGTGATGGTGCGGATCGCCTGCGGCAGCGAATGCCACGGCGTGGTCGGCGGACCGCCACGCAGGAAGATCCACACGCCTGCCTCCAGCAGATCGTCGGCGATATCGCGGTCGATCGCCTCATGGGTATCGGTGACACCGCTTGCCGCGTAGGCCGCAACGAATTCGCGGCCATAGACATGGCCCGACACCGGCCGGCCGCGCTTCAGCGCCGCGGCAAGGATCGCGTGGCTGCGCTCGTCGCCGAGCGTCACGGGAACGAAATCCATCTTCTCGCCGAGCGCCACCGCCTCCGGCCAGCGGTCGAACAGGCTCGCGATCTTCTCCGCCGTGAGATCGCCGCCGGCGGTCTCGAGTTCCGGCGAGGTGGCCGGCACCGTGCTCGGCACGGTGAGGAAGATCGAGAGCGGCGCCTCGCGCGCATCTTCCAGCATGGCCTCGACGCCGGCAACGTCCATCACATTTCCGATCTCGTGGCTGTCGCAGAAGATCGTCGTGGTGCCGTTGAGCAGCGCCGCTTCCGCATAGGCGCAGGCCGTCACCATCGAGGATTCGATATGGATGTGCGGATCGACCAGCCCCGGCGCGATGATGCCGCCGGCGACGTCCTTGATCGCAGCGTCGCCGCCGGCAGCCTTGTGCGTGCCGGCCGGCTTCACCGCGGCGATCCGCCCGCCCGCGATCCAGATTTCCCTGTTGTCGATGATCCGCTCCGAATAGGTCGAGAGCACGCGCGCGCCCGTGATGACGAGATCGGGCGCCGCCCGCCCCGATGCGACGTCGGCGAGACGGCGGGTCATGGTGTGGAGCGGCCGGACGGAAAAGCGGGTGAGCCTGGTCATGGGGGCCTCTTACGTTGCGCGTGCGTGATCGGCCTCAATAATAGTCGGGAATGCCCGGCATGGTCACGAAACCTGGGATCGCCCGCACGCGGCGCATCCAGCGCCGCAGTGCCGGATAGGCCTCATGTTCGATGCCGAAATCGCGGCTCAGCGCGATTGCCGGGAACAGCGCGAGATCGGCAAGTGACGGATTGTCGCCGACGAACCAGGCGGCACGATCAAATTCGCGTGCCGTCATGTGATCCTCCATCAGGCGGAAGGCGCTTCGCGCAGCAAACCCCAAGGCCACTTCATCGCCTGACGCGTCGAACATCGCCAGCCGCCGCGCGAGAAAGGCGGCATGGAGATCGCGGCCGGCAAATTGCAGCCACATTGCGACCAAGCCGTGCGCTTTCGGTTCGGCCGGCAGCCACGTGTTACCGTTGTCATAGGCGCGGACGAGATAGGTCATGATCGCTTCCGCTTCGCTCAGCACGAATTCGCTGTTCGCGAGGATCGGCAGGCTGCCGCGCGGATTGAGTGCCATTAGCGCGGGTGCGAGATGTTCACGGCCCGGCACCACGTTGACCGCGACTTTGCGGTAGGACAATCCGAGCACGGACAAGAGTAGCCGCACCTTGTAGCAATTTTCGTCGAGCTCGAAGTCGTAGAGGGTGATCTCGCTCACGGCGCCACCTCGTGACGCAGTTCGCCGACGTACCGCGCCGCCCCTTCGATCTCACGCCGCAAGGCTTCACCCCAGGCGGAGACACGTTTCTGGCTATCGCCGGAATAGACGTCCGGCGGTCCCGCGATGACGATATGCAGCGCGGATTCCACGTCGGATAGCGGCTGCACCGCGACCAGAATTTCGTCGCCACCGCTCTTGAGCGAGACCAGAGCATCGGTTCGCGACCGCTGCGTCGCGCCGGCCGCGTTCTTGAGCGCTGGGCATTCGGCCAGGACAAGCGCGTCGAACACCTTGGCTGCCGAAGCATCGACATAGAGGCTGCGCACCGGCGTCACCGGGGCGCCCTCGGCAAACCCGATGATGTCCTGCGGCGCGTCGCTGTCGAGCTCGTTATAGGCCCAGACGATGCCGAGCCGTTCGATCGACGGATAGGTCGCAACCCGAATCGTACCCGGCACGGCAAGATCGGGATGTGCCGGAATATAGCGGCATTGCGCCGAGGTGTCGTACTGCCAGCCGTGATAGAGACAGGCGATATGATTGTCGCGCACGAAGCCGAAACTCAAGCGCATGCCGCGATGCGGGCAGCGGTCTTCCCAGACATGCGAGGTATCAGCGCTGTCGCGCCAGACCACAAGCTCGCGGCCGAACAACCGCGTGCCAGTGGACATGCCGCGCTCCAGCCCCTCCGCCAGCGCGACCGGATACCAACCTGTTTCCATCAGCCCATCTCCATCACCAAGCCCAAAGCACGACTTACACCGAGGCATTTTTCCGCCAGACATCCCGCACCAGGCAGTCGATCGGCCCGAGGCTGCACGCCATCTCGAACGCGTCGACCAGCGCCGGCTGTCCTGAAACTGCTACCTCGATGCAATCAGGCGTCGCCGTCTCCACCATTGCATCGAGCTGCAAACGCCGCGCGCGGTGGTTGACGAACTCGACAAAACTCTCGACGCGAAACTGTCCGCTGAAGACGATGACGGTTGCTCCCTGCATGCGCTCACATCCCTGTGGTTCGATTTATTCGAGCGTGCCGCGATCAGGGCAAGCGGAAAGATTGCCCATGCATATCCTTTGAGCAGAGAAGCAGCGATCTGCTTGTTTTTTAAGGCATCGTTGCCGAACGATGTTGCGCTGGATCGATCACCGCAATCGAAAAAAAGCGCCTATGCGAAACAGGGAACGACAGACAGGCTGAATGTGCGCAAGCGTGCGGGATGGGCCGGTGATGCCGCCGATGCGCGGGCTGCGGCATGGACCTTGCTACTGAAATCCTTCGGTAACCGAGCGCCGACACGCTGTGTCGGCGATCGGCTTTGCCCGGAGTTTCCGGCAGGTCTTGGTCACGGCAACCATCCGCAAGAGAACACAGGCTCCAACACGAGGCTTAGCTCAATCATGTCAGACCTCCGCCATCTGTCCCGCCGGCGCTTCCTGAACCTCGGTGCCGCCGCCGGTTCCTCGCTCCTGCTGCCGCCAGGCCTGATCCGCTCCGCGCGCGCCGCGGCGCCGCTGCCGGCGGTCGCCGAGAAAGATGCCGTGATCGCCTTCGGCCACACCGGTCCCGTCACCGACGAAGGCTGGACGTGGAGTCACGACCAGGGGATGAAGGCGGTGAAAGCGGCGTTCCCGCAGGTGAAGACCGTGTTCGTGGAGAGCATCCCCTACTCCGCCGATGCGACGCGCACTTACCGCCAGTTCGTCTCCGAGAATGCCTGCATGGTGTTCGCGACCTCGAACTACGCCGACTTTCTCTACGACGTGGCGAAGCGCTCGCCGAAGGTCGCGTTCTACGAATGCGACGGCCGCAACCCGCTCGACAATCTCAGCACCTATTATGTCGCGCACTGGTACCCGACCTATGTCACCGGCGTCGCCGCCGGCCTGATGAGCAAGAGCGGCAAGCTCGGCTATGTCGCATCCTTCCCGGTGCCATCGGTGTTCTCCGGCACCAACGCGTTCCTGATGGGCGCACGCTCGGTCAATCCGAACGCAACCATGCAGGTCATCACGATCAATTCCTGGTTCGATCCGCAGGCAGCCACCCCAAGCCGGCACCGCGCTGCTCGACAATGGCTGCGACCTCCTGTTCGGCATCATGGACGAGGCCGGATATCTGCAGGTCGCCGAGAAGCGCGGCGCCAAGGCGGTGATGTGGAACACGGATATCCGCCGCTACGGGCCGAAGGCCTACATCAGCTCGATCGTCATCGACTTCAAGCAATACTATGTCGGTGAGGTGAAGAAGCGGCTCGAAGGCACCTGGACGCCCTCCACCACCATCCTGCCGATGGGCGCCGGCGTCGACCGCGACGCCTGGGGCGAGAGCGTGCCGGAGGAGGTGCGCAAGCAGGCTGACGCCGTGCGCGAAAAGATCCTTGGCGGATGGTCGCCTTTCGTCGGCGAGATCAAGGACGCCAAGGGCAATGTGAAGGCCGCCAGCGGCCAACGCATGAGCGAGGCCCAGCTCTACAACTGGGATTGGCCGATCGCCGGCATCTCCGGGCTCTGACGCGCAATCGTGATGGCGATGCCCGTTGTCACCGAGCGTCCTCCCGGCACGCCGCCACTCGTGCAGCTCCGGGGCATCGCCAAGTATTTTCCCGGCGTCGTTGCCAACCAGGATGTGGACCTCGAAGTATGGCCCGGCGAGATCCACGCACTCCTGGGTGAGAACGGCGCCGGGAAATCCACGTTGATGAATATCCTCACCGGCATCTACCAGGCGGATGCCGGGGAGATCATCATCGACGGTTACCTGAAGAGCTTCGCCTCGCCGGTGGAAGCGATCGCGGCCGGCATTGGCATGGTGCATCAGCACTTCAAATTGGTGCGCGCCTTCACCGTCGCCGAGAACATCCATCTCGGCTGGTCGGAAACGCCGCGCGCGATCAGCGCACAGGAACTGGAAGCGCGCACCGCGCAGCTTTCGGCCTCGCTCAATCTCGCGGTTCGTCCTGGCGCGCGGATCGACGAACTCTCGACCGGCGAGCAGCAGCGGGTCGAGATCTTGCGCGTGCTCGCCCGCAAGGCGCGTGTATTGATCCTGGACGAGCCGACCGCGGTGCTGACGCCCTCGGAAGCGCGCGAATTGTTCAAGGCGCTGAAGGAATTCGTCGCGCGCGGCAACGCCGTGATCTTCATCAGTCACAAGCTGGATGAGGTGCTTGAGATTTCCGACCGCATCACCGTGCTGCGCGGCGGCCGCAAAGTGGCGACCGAGCCGACCAGCGCCTGCAGCGAGACGATGCTGGCGAAACTGATGGTCGGCCACGAGATCGTGCTCGACGACCTCCGCGCACGCGGACCGAACGCGGTCGCCAAATCCAACGGGCCCGTGGTCAGCCTGCGCGAGGTGACGGCGCGGGACAGCACCGGGCATACCGTCCTGAACAAGGTTTCGCTCGATATCGCGGGCGGAGAGATTCTCGGCATCGCAGGGGTGGCCGGCAATGGGCAGAAAGAGCTGAGCGAACTTCTGACCGGAATGCGCGCGGCCAGCTCCGGACAGATCATGCTCGGCGGGCGCGATGTCTCGGCCGCAGGCGCCGGTGATTTCGCGGATTTCGGCGTCGGCCATATCCCTGAGGACCGGCTGCGCAGTGGACTTGCGCCCGCGCTCAGCGTCACCGACAACGCGGTGATCCGCGAATATGACCGCGCGCCGGTCTCGCTCGGACCGCGGTACCGGCCGCGCGCGGCAGCGGCGCTGGCGCGCAAAATCGCGGAAGCTGCCGGCGTGATGGTGCCGAACTATTCGATGCCGATCCGCAACCTCTCCGGCGGCAATCAGCAGCGCTTCGTAGCGCGGCGCGAGATGCGGATCGCGACGAAACTTCTGGTCGCCGCCTATCCGAGCCGCGGCCTCGACGTCGGCGCGATCAACACGATGATGCGCTACTTCGTCGAGCTGCGCGACGCCGGTGTCGGCATCGTCGTGATCTCGGAAGAGCTCGAGGAGCTGCTGAACCTCTCCGACCGCATCGCGGTGATGTTCCACGGCGAGATCATGGGCATCGTCGACAGCGCGGGCGCCGATATCGAACAGATCGGCCTGATGATGGGCGGCCAGCGCGCGGCCAGACCAGTGCGCGCGGCTGCGATGGTGCATTGACGATGGCGATCCGCCTGCAACGCCTGCCGTCGGCCTCGCCTGGCATCGCGCTTGCGGCGCGCGCGATCGCGATCCTGTTCGCGCTCATCACCGCCGGCCTCCTGCTCGCGGCCAGCGGCGCGCAGCCGCTCAAGCTGGCGCTGCAGGTTCTGAGGTCCACGTTCGGCTCCGGTTTCGGGCTCGAGGACGTCGGCCTGCTGGTCACACCGCTGATCCTCACCGGGCTTTCGGTCGCCGTCGCGCTCAGGATCGGCGCCTGGAATATCGGCGCGGAAGGACAATTCTATGCCGGCGCCTTTGCCGCGACCGGCGTGGCGCTGTTCGTCCCCGGTCCCACCATCGTGATGCTGCCGCTGATGTTCGTCGCCGGCGCAATTGGCGGTCTGATCTGGATCCTGGTGCCGACGCTTGCGCGCGCCTATGCCGATGTCAGCGAGCTCATCACGACGCTCTTGCTCAACTTCGTCGCCACGCTGCTGGTCTATTATGTCGCGACCGGCCCATGGCTCGATCCCGGCGGCCATGCGCTGGGGACCACCGCGCGGCTGAAGCACGACGTGCCCGAATTCATCGGCATGGTGCATTGGGGCTTTCCGATCGCGATCCTGGTGGCCGTGATCACGGCCGCCGCCTTCAGCTTCACGCGCTGGGGCTATGAGGTGCGGATCGCGGGCTCCAACCCGCAGGCCGCCAAATATGCCGGCATGCCGTTCCGCCGCCATTTGATCGTGGTGATGCTGCTGTCGGGCGCGATCGCTGGCATCGCCGGCATGCTCGAGGTCGCCGGCACCGTGCATCGGCTGCAGGGCGGCATCTCCAACAATTTCGGCTATCTCGGCATCATGGTCGCAGTGCTGGCGCGCGGCTCCTGCATCGGCGTGATCGCCGGTGCGGCGCTGATGGCCGTGATCCTCAACTCCGGCATCATCCTGCAGACGCAGGGCGTCAATACGTCCACCGTGCTCGCCATCACCGGGCTGATCCTGTTCTTCACCGCTGTCGGCGACGAGCTCGCGCATTTCCGCATCGTCAGCAGCAAACCAGCCGAGGCCTGAAGATGGACCTGATCGCAGGCATCCTGCACACTTCGCTGCTTGCCGGCGGCGTGCTGGCGCTGGCCGCGCTTGGCGAGGTGCTGGCCGAGCGCGTCGGCGTGGTCAATCTCGGCGTCGAAGGATTGATGGCGCTCGGCGCGATCACCGGCATTGCCGCGGTCGTGACGACCAAGAGTCCGACCGCCGGTTTCGCACTGGCGCTCGCTGTAGGTTTGCTGGTCGGCATGGTGTTTGCCGCGATCACGGTCTACCTGCGCGCCAACCAGGTGCTGTGCGGCCTCGCATTGACCTTGATGGGCACCGGCTTTGCCGCGACCGTCGGCAAGGCCTATTCCGGAATCCCGGCACCGGCGACGTTTACCGGCGTCGAGATCCCTATCTCAGCTCGATCCCGCTGATCGGCCAGGTGCTGTTCACGCAGAATGTGCTGGTCTACCTGATCTACATCATCCTGCCGGTGATGCTGCATGTCCTGATGTTCCGCACCCGGCATGGCCTCAACCTGCGCGCCGTCGGCGAGAACCCGGCAGCAGCCGATGCGGCAGGGATCGCCGTGCAAAGAATCCGCTTCTGGTATGTGACCGCGGGCGCGGCGCTCGCTGCCGGCGCCGGCGCCTATCTCACGCTCGCCTTCGTGCCGTCATGGTCGGAAGGCGTCGTCGCCGGCCGCGGCTGGATCGCGGTGGCGCTGGTCATCTTTGCCGGCTACCGCCCGCTGAATGCGGTGCTGGCGGCGCTGCTGTTCGGTGTCATCACCTCGCTCGGCTTCGTCGGGCAGGCGCGCAACTGGCCGATCGCTGCGCCCGTGCTCTCGATGCTGCCCTATCTCGGCACCATCGCCTTCATCGTCGTTCCCGTCGTGGCATGGCACCGCATGCGCCAGGTGATGGCCGCGCCTGCCGCGCTCGGCGTTCCCTATTATCGTGACCTGCGGTGACCTTATGTCGACGCTGCTTGTAAAGAACATCGATCATCTCGCGACCTTCGACGATGCCAATCGCGAGATCAAAGGCGGCGCGCTGTTCGTCCGCGACAATGTCGTTGAGGCGGTCGGCAGCAATGCGGAGCTTGCGCATCTTGTCGCCGACGACGTGCTCGATCTTTCCGGATATCTGGTGATGCCCGGCATGGTCAACACCCACCATCACATGTACCAGAACCTGACGCGGGTGATGGTGCAGGACGATGAATTGTTCGTCTGGCTGACCACGCTCTATCCGATCTGGGCGGAGCTCGATAACGAGGCGATCTATGTCTCGGCCCGCGTCGCGATGGCGGAATTGATCGCCTCCGGCTGCACCGCCAGCTCCGATCATCTCTATATCCAGCCCAATAATGTCCGGCTCGACAGCACGATCCAGGCGGCACAGGAGCTCGGCCTGCGCTTCCACGCCGCGCGCGGCGCGATGTCCCGCGGCGAGAGCCAGGGCGGACTGCCCCCGGACAATTGCGTCGAGAAGGAAGCGGACATCCTGAAAGATGCCGAACGGCTGATCCAGACCTACCATGATCCAAGCCGGCACGCGATGAGCCGGATCGTGCTCGCGCCCTGCTCGCCCTTCTCGGTAACACCAGGCCTGATGAAGGAAGCCGCCCAGCTTGCGCGCAGCCACAAGGCTGTACACCTGCATGCGCATCTCGCGGAAGATCTCGACGAAGAGGTCTATTGCCGCGATATCTACGGCATGCGGCCGGTGGAATTCGCCGGCTCGGTCGACTGGCTCGGGCCCGACGTGTGGTTCGCCCATGCCATCTTCCTCGACAGCGGCGAGATCAAGATGTTTGCCGAGACCGGCACCGGCATGGTGCACTGCCCCTCCGCCAACATGCGGTGCGGCCAGGGGATCGCAAAAATCCGCGAGATGCGTGACGCCGGCGTCACCTGCGGGCTCGGTGTCGACGGCTCGGCCTCCAACGACACCTCGAACCTGTTCCTCGAGGCGCGGCTGGCGCAGATGCTGCAGCGGGTCGCGCCGCACCGCTATCTCTCGGAGGCGCCCGGCGGCCGCGGCGGATTCGGCGGCAGCCCGAAGGCGCTGTCGGCGCGCGAGGCGCTGGACATGGCGACGCGAGGCGGTGCCAGGCTACTCGGCCGCGACGACATCGGCTATCTCGCGCCCGGCATGAGCGCGGATTTCATCGCGGTCAGGCTCAATCAGCTCGGACTCTCCGGGACCCAGCGCGATCCGCTGGCGGCGATGATCATGTGCGGTCCGTTCAAGGTGGACTATTCCTTCATCAACGGGCGCAACATCATCCGCCGCGGAGAATTTGTGCATCACGACGTCGAGGCGTCGCTTGCGGACCACGCGAAGATCATGCAACGAATCTACCGGCAATAGGCCGACCGCAACGAAGCGGAGCTTGCACCATGAATGGCTACATCGACCCCGGCACGCTGAACCAGTGGTATGTGCTGGATGCGCTCACCGACATCCCGGCATCGCCCCGGCGCAATCGCCTGCTCGGCGTTGAGCTGACCACGTTCCGCGACGCGGATGGCGCGATCATCGTCTCGGCGGAAGACCGCGACGATCCGCTGCCGGTGCGGGAGCGTTACGGCTACCTCTGGACCACGCTGGGAAAACCTGATCGCGACGTGTTGCCGCTTCCCGAAGCCGAGGAGAAGGACCGGCGGCATGTGATCTGCGGCGCGGTCTCGGTGCGCTCGTCGGGCTTGCGCATCGTCGAGAATTTTTTGGATATGGCGCATTTCCCGTTCGTCCACACCGATATCCTCGGCGCCGAGCCGCATACGGAGGTGCGCCACTACACGACGGAGATCCGCCGCGACGTCGACGAAGTCTGGGCCACCGACTGCGAATTCTTCCAGCCGCAGGCGGCGTTGTCGGCCCAGGACGGCAGCGTCACGCAATATATCTACCGGGTCGCCGCCCCCTTCGCGACGCTGCTCTACAAGACCTGCCTGAATGTCGCCAATCGCTGGGATGTGATCTGCCTGTTCGTGCAGCCGCTCGACCCCGACCATTGCCGCGCCCATCCGGTGAGTTTCCTGATCGACGACACCTCCGAACTCGCCGATCTCATCCAGTTCCAGCAAATGATCTTCCTGCAGGACCGCATCATCCTGGAAAACCAGCGCCCGCGGCTGCTGCCGCTGGAACCGCGCGCGGAAATCCCGACCCGGGCCGACGCCTCCTCCGTGGTATATCGGCGCTGGCTGAAGGAAAAAGGGGTGCTTTACGGAACCACGCTCGGCGCAACGGCGGCATTTTCGTAGGGGTATTGGAACATCTTGTGACTAGAGCATTTTCGGTTCTGATTGAATCAGACCGAAGCTCTCGATTCTTGTTTTTGACGCGTTTTGTTCACGCGAACCGGTGTCCACTTCGCTCGAAAACGCTGTGATGCGTTGGCAGGCAGGGTGATGGCTGTCACAGGCATGCCAAACTATGGCCGTACCGGCGTTAAATACACGCGATTCCCGTCACCCCTCATGATCGCTGCATTTTTATGCCGAGCAACAGTCTCCGACTCATCACGATTGCGCTCACCTGTCTGCTGCTGCTGATTGCGCCGGCGCGATCGCAAATGCTTCTTCCGAACACGTCGCCGCCTCCTCCGCCACCGACAGCAGCGGCGCAGGCGCAAGCGACCCTGGATATCCTGCAGGACGACCACAAGCGGGCGCAGCTCATCCAGACGCTGCAGACCATCGCGAAAGCGTCCTCCTCCGGCGCGCCCGCGCAGCCGCAAGGTTCGGCGTCGCCGCCGGCCTTCACCGATAATCTCGGCGTCCAGCTTCTCGCCGAAGTCTCGGACTGGTTCGGCGACGTCTCGGACCAGCTCGCCACCGCGGCCCGCACCGTGTCCGACTTTCCGATGATCTGGGGCTGGCTGGTCAATCTCACCACCAATCCGTACATGCAGCAGATGCTGCTCGACACGGCGTGGCGGCTCGTGCTCGTCATCGCCTGCGCTTTCATGGCGGAATGGATCATCCGCCGCGTGATCCGGCGTCCGCTCGCCGCCATCGACCGCTATATTCCATTGCGCGCGCGGCATGCAGATACCGTGCGGGATGCGGGTGCGGCCACCGAAACGCAGCCGGTCCGGCGCTGGCATGCAACGCTCACCTATGCTTGGCAGCTCGCCATCCGGCTTCCCTTTGCATTGGCGCGGCTGTTTCTGGACCTGCTGCCGGTGATCTGCTTCGCGGCGATCGGCAATCTCCTGCTCGCGACCGACATCGGCCGCGCACCGACGCCCCGCGTCGTCATCTTGGCGATGGTCAATGCTTACGTGATCTACGGCAGCATCCTCGCTGTCACCGCGGCGGTGATCTCCCCGGCTTCCAGCCAGCCCAGCCTGTTCATCATCCGCGACGAGGCCGCCGCCTATCTCGACATCTGGTGGCGGCGCATCGTGGCCGTCACCGTGTTCGGAGTCGCCCTCGCCAACATCGCGCTGCTGCTCGGCCTGTATCGGCCGGCCTATCACGCCCTGATCCGGCTGTTGATGCTGGTGGTGCACCTGTTCGTGGTCATCATCATCCTGCAATGCCGCCGCGGCGTCGCCGACTGGATCCGGGCGCCTGAAGGCGCGCGAGGGCCGCTCGTGGTGATGCGCAACCGATTCGCCGACGTCTGGCACATTCTCGCGATCGTCCTCGACCTCGCGCTATGGACCGTGTGGGCGCTGCGGGTGCAAAACGGCTATGCGCTGCTGTTCCGCTATTTCGTCGCCAGCGTCGCCGTGCTCCTGATCGCGCGGCTGGCGCAGATCGCGATGATGGCGGCGCTGGACCGCGTGTTCCGCATCAGCCCGGAATTCACTCGCCAGTTTCCGGGCCTCGAAGCACGCGCCAACCGGTATTTCCCTGCGTTGCGGAGCATCGTCTCGGGCGTGATCGCTGTCATCACCGTGATCGCGCTGCTCGAGGTCTGGGGCCTGGATGCAGCGGAATGGTTCACCAGCGATCATATCGGCGGACGCCTGCTATCGGCGCTGATCACGGTCGCCATCGCCGGCGTGGTCGCGCTTGCGATCTGGGAAGCGGTGAATGCCGCCGTCGAGCAGCATCTGCTGCAGCTCTCGCGCGAGGGACGCTACGCCCGCGCCGCGCGGATGCGCACCTTCCTGCCGATGCTGCGCACGACACTGCTGTCGATCATCCTCACCGTCGTCGCGCTGACGGCGCTGAGCCAGCTCGGCGTCAACATCGCGCCACTCCTGGCCGGCGCCGGCATCGTCGGCATCGCCATCGGCTTCGGCTCGCAGAAACTGGTGCAGGACGTCATCACCGGGCTGTTCCTCCTGCTCGAGAACGCGATGCAGGTCGGCGACTTCGTTACCGTGTCGGGCCTGTCCGGTGTCGTCGAGAATCTCTCGATCCGCACCATCCGGCTCCGCGCCGGCGACGGTTCCGTGCACATCATCCCCTTCAGCTCGGTGACATCAGTCACCAATACCAACCGCGGCATCGGCAATGCCTCGGTCAGCGTCAACGTGGACTACAACGAAGATCCCGATCGGGTCGGTTCCGTGCTGAAGGAGATCGGCGCCGAGCTGCGCAAGGATCCCGCATTCCAGCACATGATCCGCGGCGATCTTGATCTCTGGGGCGTCGACAAGGTCGACGCCACCATGACGACCATCGTCGGGCAGATCCAATGCACCGACTCCGGACGCTGGCCGGTGCAGCGTGAGTTCTACCGGCGCATGAAGAAGCGCTTCCACGAGCTCAACATCCAGATCGCCCGGCCACCGCAGACGATGCTCGTGCTGCAGTCGCCACTCGAGCGGAAGGACGAGCCACGCGGCGCGGAAGCCGCGGAATAACCGCGGCGATATTCCGTGCAGCAGCATGATCCGAACCGATCGGATCGGTTGTACATCGCAAGCCTCCCACCTCTCCCATAACGAGAGCCTGCCCAACGAGTCGCGTCAAAAGCGCACCCGATGGCGCGCGCGAGGAGTCACGCGCGCTCGCAGGACCTTTTCTTCGCCCGTCCTGATCGTGTCCCCACTGCGGCCACGAGCCGCATCTGCATTTTCAAAAAACGAGTATGGTAGCTGCCAACGAGCTTGGAAGCAGTCGTTGCATCCACGAAGCTGTTGCAAGCGCGCTGGCCGGTGATACGATCCAAACAACGGTGGGGAAACGCTGAAATTGCCGCATTGCAACGCAAGCTGAGCGGCAAATTTCTCCTCACGAAAAATCGGCAACAGACCGATGCAAGAGGGAGGACTGCAAGGTGAAGCTAACGAACATTTTTTTCGAACTTCCGGCATGCTCGTTGGCCGCCACCATCAGCGGGTAAGCCTTTGTACGGCTACATTGTGCGCCGGCTGCTGGCGCTGATCCCTACGCTGCTGTTCGCCAGTCTGATCGTGTTCGCCACGGTACGGATGATTCCGGGCGACGTGATCGACATGATGCTGAGCCAGAACGATCTGGCGGCTGACAAGCTGAGCCGCGAACAGCTCGTTCATGCGCTCGGCCTCGACAAGCCTATGGCCGAACAATACCTGATCTGGATCGCCGGCATCTTGAAAGGCGATTTCGGCCAGTCGCTCTGGCAGTCGACTCCCGTCCTCGAGCTCGTCCTGCAGCGCCTGCCTGTCACCTTCGAGCTCGGCGTCATCGCGCTCGCGGTGGGTCTCGTGATCGCGCTCCCGATCGGCGTCTACTCCGCCGTTCGGCAGGACACGGTAGGCGATTTCGTCGCGCGCTCGTTTTCGATCCTCCTGCTGGCCGTGCCGAGCTTCTGGATGGGCACCATGGTGATGGTGTTCCCATCGATCTGGTGGGGCTGGTCGCCCGAAGTGAACTACGTGAAGTTCGCCGACGACCCGATCCAGAACCTCAAGCAGATGATCGTGCCGGCCTTGGTTCTCGGCGCGAGCCTGTCGGCTGTCACGATGCGCATGACGCGCACCATGATGCTGGAGGTGCTGCGCCAGGACTACATCCGCACCGCCCGCGCCAAGGGTCTCAATCAACGCCTCGTCATCATGCGCCACGCCTTGCGCAACGCGCTCATCCCGGTGATTACGCTCGTGGGTCTCCAGGCCCCCTTGCTGATCGGCGGCGCCATCATCATCGAGCAGATCTTCGTCATCCCCGGCATGGGGCTTCTCCTGCTTGAGGCGGTGAATCAGCGAGACTACCCGATTATCACCGGCGTGTTCCTGACGGTGGGACTCGCAGTGATGCTCATCAACCTCATGGTCGATCTCAGCTACGGGCTGCTCGATCCCCGGGTGAGGACCAGATGACGGCGATCGAACAGGCCAATCCCTCCGTCGGCCAGGAGAGCAGACGCAACCCGGCACTGCAGTTTCTGGGCCGCCTGTTCCGCGAGAAGCCGTTTGGTGCCGCGGCCGGAATCATCTTTCTGCTGTTCGTCTTTGCCGGCCTGTTCGCGGATGTGCTGGCGCCCTATGGCTTCAACGAGATCAATCCCATACAGCGGCTGAAGCCGCCGTCGTGGGCGCATCTCTTCGGCACCGACAATCTCGGCCGGGACCTGTTCTCGCGCTGCCTGTATGGCGCCCGCCTTTCGGTGATCATTGGTTTCTCGGCCGCGTTTCTCGCAACCGTGATCTCGGTGCTGATCGGCGCGCTGACAGGCTATCTCGGCGGCCGCTTCGATATGATCACGCAGCGGTTCGTCGATGCCTACATGTCCTTTCCCGAACTGGTGATCCTGATCGCCGTCGTCTCCGTGGTCGGTCCGGGCATGCCGCAGATCATCGGCGTGTTGAGCCTTGCCTTCGGCATCGCCGGCTCCCGCATCATACGCGGCGCCGTCGTCTCCGTGCGCGAGCACATGTATGTGCACGCCAGCCAGTCGATCGGTGCCTCCACCAGCCGCATCCTTTGGCGGCATATCCTACCCAACATCATGCCGCCGATCATCGTGCTGTTCACGACCCGCGTCGGCGCCGTGATCCTCGTCGAATCCGGACTGTCGTTTCTCGGTCTTGGCGTTCCCCCGCCGGCGCCGACCTGGGGCGGACTGCTGTCGGGCAGCGGGCGAACCTACATGTTCCAGGGTCCATGGCTGGCGCTGGCGCCGGGGCTCTGCCTGACCATCGTCGTCTATGCCACCAACGTCTTTGGCGATGCCCTGCGCGACCTGCTCGACCCGCGCATGCGCGGATCGCGATAGCCGGCGGCCATACAAAACAAACAAAGAGGAGGGAGAGGAACATGGATCGGAAGACGACGTTCGGCGGTTTCGCGCGAGGTTTGGCCATCGCGGCCACGCTTGGCCTGGCGCAGTCGCCAGCCCTGGCGGACGAAAAGCCGCAAGCGGGCGGCACGCTCAACATCGGCATGGTCTATGTGACCCTGTCGCCCCTGTCGTGGGATCCCGCCGACTGGACCTGGAAATTCCAGCAGGACACCGGGCTGATGTACGAACAGCTCTTTGTCGGCGATCTTTCCAAGGCCAAGCGCAACGGCGGCAAATACAGCTTCGTGCCCGACGCCTGGCTGCCGAGCGACGCCATCAAGGGTGAACTCGCGGAAAGCTGGGAATGGAAGGAAAATCCACTCCGAGTCGAGGTCAAGCTCCGCAAGGGCGTGATGTTTCCCGAAAAGCCGGGCGTGATGGCCTCACGCGAACTCGTCGCCGACGACGTCGTGCAAAGCTACTACCGCCTCGACAAGAGCCCGAAGAAGGTCCCGACCTATTTCGATCATGTGCAGAAAGTCGAGGCGACCGACCCGCATACGGTCGTCTTTACCTTCAACAACTATCACGCCGAGTGGGATTACCGTTTCGGCTGGGGCTACTATTCCGGCATCGTGCCGAAGGAAGTGGTCGACGCCGGCGCCGGCAACTGGAAGAACGCCAACGGCACCGGCCCATTCATGCTGACCGACTATGTCCAGGGCAACGCGGTCACATTCTCGAAGAACCCGGTCTACTGGGACAAGGAAAAGATCGGCGGCCAGGAGTACAAGCTGCCGTTCGTCGACAAGATCGTCTATCGCACCATAAAGGACGAGGCCACATACCTCACCGCGCTCCGCACTGCCAAGCTCGACCTTCTCGAATCGATCAGATGGACCGCCGTGGACGAATTGAAGAAGAGTGCGCCCCAATTGCAGTGGTCGCGTTCGCTCGGGACCGGCGGCACCTTCCTCGCCATGCGCGTCGACACCAAGCCGTTCGACGACATTCGTGTGCGACGCGCCCTGAACATGGCGGTCAACAAGAAGGAGATCGTGGCCTCCTACTATAATGGCAATGCCGAACTGTTCGCCTATCCCATGCATCCGGACTACATCGGCTATTACGAGCCGCTGGAGAGCATGCCCGACAGCGTGAAGGAGCTCTTCACCTACAATCCTGACAAGGCGAAGGCCTTGCTGAAGGAGGCCGGATACCCAAACGGCTTCTCCTTCAAGGTCCAGGTCTGCTCCTGCTCGCCGGATCACATGGATCTGCTGCCGCTGGTTGCGGCTTATCTAGAGAAAGTGGGCGTCAAGCTGGAGATCCAGCCGATGGAATATGGCGCCTTCCTCTCCGCCATGACGACGAAGACCAACGCCGCGGGCTATTTCATGCGCAACGGCCACACCAATCCCACGACGTCGATCCGCAAGAGCTTCGTCACCAAGCAGACCTGGAATCCGTCGCAATACTCCGATCCAGAGTTCGATAAAAAGATGAACGACGTCTACCTGGAGCGGGACGAGTCAAAGCGCCAGGAAATGATCAAGGCGTTGACGCGCGAGATCGTGGACAAGGTCCCCTATATCTGGCTGCCCGTCGACTACTTCTATACGGCATGGTGGCCGTGGGTGAAGAACTATGGCGGCGAACTGCGTGTCGGCTCCGAGCGACCCGGTCCTATCCATGCTCGACTCTGGATCGATCAGGGCTTGAAGAAGAAGCTTGGTTATTAGGAACGGTGAGCCTTGCAATGACGACGGCAGCCAAACCTCTCCTTAGCGTACGCAACCTCGTGACCCGGTTCGGTCGCGGGCGGGGGGCGGTGACTGCCGTCGATGATGTCTCCTTCGATGTCGGCGTGGGCGAGACGGTGGCGATCGTTGGCGAGTCGGGCTCAGGCAAGAGCGTGACCGCGCTGTCGATCCTGCGCCTGATCCCCTCGCCGCCCGGCCGGATCGAAAGCGGCGAGATCCTGTTCGAAGGCACTGACCTCACCAAGCTCTCCGAGCGCGAGATCATGGAGATACGCGGCAACCGCATCGCCATGATCTTCCAGGAGCCGATGAGCTCGCTCAATCCGGTGCTCACGGTGGGATTGCAGGTTGCCGAACCGATCAATGTCCATCGGCGCAAGCCCTGGGATGCGGCGCTCGGCACGGCCAAGCAACTGCTCGGACGGGTGCGGATGTCGGATGCGGAATCGCGGCTCCGCGCCTATCCGCATCAGTTCTCGGGCGGCATGCGCCAGCGTGCCATGATCGCAATGGCGCTGGCCTGCGAGCCACGGCTGATCATCGCGGACGAGCCGACCACGGCGCTGGACGTGACCGTTCAGGCGCAGATCCTCGATCTCCTGAAGGATCTCGCCCAAAGTTCCCATTGCTCGCTGATCCTGATCACGCACGACCTCGGAGTGGTCGCACGATATGCGGACCGCGTCGTCGTGATGTATGCGGGGCGCGTGGTGGAACAGGCGCCGGCGCGCGAGCTTTATGCCAATCCCCGCCACCCCTATACGCGCGGCCTGATGGCGTCGGTGCCGCGGCTCGACGGCGACACCAGTAAGCGCCTGGTGCCGATCGACGGACAGCCGCCCAACCTCGCCAGGCTGCCGACAGGATGCGCGTTCGCGCCGCGCTGCAGGCAGGCCACAGACCTTTGCCACCGGGAGCGGCCGGCACTGGCCGCGATAGCACCGCAACACCAAGCCGCCTGTTGGCTGGAGACACCTGCACATGTCTGAGGCCGATGTCCTCCTCCGCGTCGATGATCTGCAGGTGCACTTCCCCGTGCACAAGGGCGCGGTGTTCCGCAAGCAGGTGGCGACGGTAAAGGCCGTCGACGGCGTCTCCTTCCAGTTGAAACGCGGCGAGACGCTTGGCCTTGTCGGCGAGAGCGGTTGCGGAAAATCGACGACGGGCCTTGCAATCCTGCGGATGTTGGAGCCGTCCGGCGGGCGTATCGAGTTCGAAGGCCAGGACATTACCCATTTCGACAAGTCCAGCCTGCGTCCGCTGCGCCGGCGCATGCAGATGGTCTATCAGGATCCGTTCGGATCGCTCAATCCGCGCATGAAGGTCCGCGATATCATCGGCGAACCGCTCGAGGTTCATGGCCTCGCGAACGACAGGAAGGCATTTGATCAACGGATCGCGCAACTGATGCGGACGGTCGGCCTGCTGCCCGACATGGCCGACCGCTTCCCGCATGAATTCTCCGGCGGCCAACGACAGCGGATCGGCATTGCGCGTGCGCTGGCGCTCGAGCCCGCGCTGATCATCTGCGATGAGCCGGTCTCTGCGCTTGACGTGTCGATCCAGGCGCAGGTCGTGAACGTCTTCGTCGAGCTGCAGCAACGGCTCGGCATGGCCTATCTCTTCATCGCCCATGACCTTGCCGTGGTCCGCCACGTCAGCGACCGCATCGCCGTGATGTACCTTGGGCGGATCGTCGAAATCGCGGCGCGGGACGAGATTTATCGTAGGGTCTGTTGGGATTCAGGATTCTCATTCGTGCTTGGCTGTGATTCAAGCTTTGGATGGAACGATTCGTTTTGA
>NZ_JBEGDB010000134.1:0-21549 GCF_043638955.1 Bradyrhizobium sp. 31Argb
TAGAAAGGGATCAGGAGCGGTCAGTTTCCAACTAACAAACCGGTTCAAGCGGTCCCGCTCCGCGGGTCCATTTCAGTCCGCCGTTTCGTGGACGGCTGGCCAATCATACGCCCGGTTTCGCGCTCGACGGCGAAGGCAAATCAGGCGGCGACGTCGCGTACTAACGTCCCGCCAGCCTCGATCTCACGCCATAGCCAGCCGGGTGCGGCATCGTAGCCGTTTGGCCAAGTCGGCGCGCCATCTTCCAGGAAGACCCGCGCAAAGAATGCCGGATCACGCAACGGCTCAACCATCGGCCCACCGCGCTGAACGATGGGAGCGAAGTCATACTCTCCCGCCATGCCGTCGCTGAACGACGCGCGCAGGCGGTAGCCTCCGAGGTGCTTGATCTTTGCGACGTTAATCATCATCCGGACTTTGCAATCTGAGTGATGCAGATCATGGGGCCCCTAAATCGTCAAATACTGTTCGGAAGCGGCCTTCGGCCTCGGAAGCTCATCCCAGGTTCTTCCATCCAAAACCCGACCAGTTCTCTTCTTGTTAACACCGCCCCACTGCTTGAAATGAAACGCAACTCTTGCAAACTTACATTGGTCTCGTATCGATGCTATGGAATTCATAGACCTGCTGCATAGACAGCGTGCGTTTCGAAAAAGAACCGAGAAGCTCATCTTTGAGACCGTCAAACGGTCGCGCCAAAGAAAAGAGCAGAGGCGTCGAGGCATCGGCAGGTGAATACGTAAATGACGGCACTCCTTGATCTCTTACCGAACTCTCCTTCGCCATAATGTCTTTCATGACTTCATATCCTTTGAAATGCTTGGACACGAAAATCAGACTATGAGAAGTCCGAGTTCCTTGAGCATTCTTGAAGCGAAACGGAAGCACATACTTTCCTCCCATCGCTTTGATCGCCTGGGCCAGTTCCTCCAAAACTAGCTCTTCGCGCTTATTTGGTGCCTTCTCTGGAAGCAGCTTTCTAAGTGTCTCGGCACGCTCTTCGCCGAAGAGCGCATCCATATGCGCTTTCACGGCAGAATTTGAAATGCCCGCGTTAATTCTGTTGTAATTGAAAAAGAAAACACAGTCACACCCCCAATCTTTGATGACGCCGTTTACAATCTTTAGGGATAGGCCTTTGTACCCGAATGGATCAACAAACGAGAAAGACGGAATGAGCTTCGTCTCATTAAAGTACTTCTCAGCATCAGCATCGACCTCGCCGCAACTGATCTGCGGCTTGTAGGTAAGCGTCTCTATGCCTTTGAGCTTATCAATTTCAGCCTGCAATGAACTTGTGTGATTTTTGTCGGCGTCATTGAAGAGAGTGACCAGCATACTTTTTAGGTCCGGATCCTCGACCGCGCGCTCTAAGATCATAAGCGGAGTAGATGCTGATCCATCTTTGTATCGTCCGGGACCTGCATACAAATCGATGTATGCGATCTTCTTATCTCTTAATTTTGCCGATGGAATAATGACTTTCGCCCATGCATAGAAGTACTTTTGAACGATCCGCGCCTTCACTTCAGATTGGTCTGTTCGCTCATCAAAAAACTTGGCCCGCCCCATTTACCAGCTATCCTCTACCCAAACGTGCAATCTTTGAAATATAGTTGAATCCTTGACATTATTCCTATAAGAACATATCATGAACTCGCGCAGATGCACGAACAAAAACGGCGGGCTTTCGCCCGCCGTTTGTGGATGCCCGGGTCAAGCCCGGGCATGACGACCTGTGTTGTGGCCTTAGTTATCCAGGAAGCTCCGCAGCTTCCGGCTCCGTGACGGATGCTTCAGCTTGCGCAGCGCTTTTGCCTCGATCTGGCGGATGCGCTCTCTCGTCACCGAGAACTGCTGGCCGACTTCTTCCAGGGTGTGGTCGGTGTTCATGCCGATGCCAAAGCGCATGCGGAGCACGCGTTCTTCGCGCGGGGTGAGCGAGGCGAGCACGCGGGTGGTGGTCTCGCGCAGGTTCGACTGGATCGCGGCGTCGATCGGGAGGATCGCGTTCTTGTCCTCGATGAAATCGCCGAGGTGTGAATCCTCTTCGTCGCCGACCGGAGTCTCGAGCGACAACGGCTCTTTCGCGATCTTCAGGACCTTGCGCACCTTCTCCAGGGGCATGCCGAGCTTTTCGGCGAGCTCTTCCGGGGTCGGCTCGCGGCCGATCTCGTTCAGCATCTGGCGCGAGGTGCGGACGATCTTGTTGATGGTCTCGATCATGTGCACGGGGATGCGGATGGTGCGGGCTTGATCCGCAATGCTGCGGGTGATCGCCTGCCGGATCCACCAGGTGGCATAGGTCGAGAACTTGTAGCCGCGGCGGTATTCGAACTTGTCGACCGCCTTCATCAGGCCGATGTTGCCTTCCTGGATCAGGTCGAGGAACTGCAGGCCGCGGTTGGTGTATTTCTTCGCGATCGAGATCACGAGGCGGAGGTTGGCTTCCACCATCTCCTTCTTGGCCTGGCGCGCTTCGCGCTCGCCCTTCTGCACACCGTGCACGATCTTGCGGAACTCGACGATCTCGAGGCCGGTGAGCGCTGCGAGCTGTTGGATGTCGTGGCGCAGATCCTTGATGCGGTCCTTCTCGTGGTGGACGAAATTCTTCCAGCCCTTGGCGGAGAGTTTCGAGACACGGTTGAGCCAGCGCGGATCGAGCTCCGAGCCCTGGTAGTTGCGCAGGAAATCCTCGCGCGCGACGCCGTGGCTGTCGGCAAGCCGCATCATCCGGCCCTCGAACGAGACCAGCCGCTTGTTGATGTCGTAGAGCTGCTCGACGAGAGAATCGATGCGCGCCTGGTTCAGGCGCAGCGACTTCACCTCGACGATAATCTCGTCCTTCAGCTTCTTGTACTTGCGCTCCTGCGAGGGCGAGAGCGACTCGCTCTGCAACTGGTTGGCAATATCCTGTTCCTGAAGACGCCGCAGCTTCTTGTACTCGGACGCGATCTTGTCGAAGGTCTCGACCACCCTCGGCTTCAGCTCGGCCTCGATCGCCGCGAGCGACATCTGGTTCTCGAACTCGTCGTCGTCCATGTCGGCTTCGGCGGCGGCCTCGCCCGGATCCTTCTCCTCGGTATCAGGCTCGCCGCCGGCGGGCGCTGATCGGAACGGGGTCGGCGACGGCGGCGCGGCCGGCGGTGCGACATGGGCCGGAGCGGCCTGCCCGGTCACTTCCCCACCCTCGGCGGCGGACGCGCCGTCAGCGACCGGCCCCGCGATCATCGCCGTGTTCATGGCGCCCTTGGCGTCAGGGCCGGCATAGGTTGCTTCGAGATCGATGATGTCGCGAAGGAAGATCTTGCCTTCGTTCAACTCGTCGCGCCAGATGATGATGGCCTGGAAGGTCAGCGGGCTTTCGCACAGCCCTGCGATCATCGCCTCGCGGCCGGCCTCGATGCGCTTGGCGATCGCGATTTCGCCCTCGCGCGACAGCAGCTCGACGGTGCCCATCTCGCGCAGATACATGCGCACGGGATCGTCGGTGCGCTCGCCCGGCTCGGATTTCTTGACCTCGGTGACGGCCTTCTGCGTGACCTCGACAAGCTCGTTGTCGGTCTCGTCCTCGGTGTCCTTGTCCTCTTCCTCGCCGTCGACGTCGTCAGCCTCGGTGACGTTGATGCCCATGTCCGAGAGCATCGACATGATGTCCTCGATCTGCTCCGGCGAGGTGGTGTCGGAGGGAAGCACTTCGTTGAGCTGATCGAAGGTCACGAAGCCGCGCTTCTTGGCCTGCTTGATCATCTTCTTGACGGCAGCATCCGAGAGGTCAAGCAAGGGCGACGGCGCATCCGCCTGTTCCTTCTCGGGGGCATCCGCTGCCTTGTCGTCTTTTTCCTTGTCCTTAACCTGCAGCGTCTTTGCCTTGGTGGCCATTCATCAAGCTCCCGAAACGCGCTTCACGTGAGGCCGGCGTTACGACGCGCGCCTCTCATGATCCACTGACGTCACAAGCGCGACAGCTTCCCTTTGGTAAGAAGCATTCGCACTCAATCTCTTCGCTTGAGCAGGATCAGGAAAACCGTTACGTCCTCCCCGACCATACTCATGATACGGAAAGGGCGGCGCAACATGTCGCCACCCCATAATTCCGCATTAGTCCGCCCTGACGGTCTGCACACCTAATAAGGGTGCGCCTATTAAGTTTCGCTTAACCCTGTTTTTGCAGCCAAACCATGGGTTTGGCGAGTCTTTTTGCGGGCCCGGCCCAAACCGTCCGCATGATTCTTTCATCACACGCTGCGCTGGAACCGGCCCGACAGCTCACCAAATCCCTCGATCAGGGCCTCAGTGCCGTCGGCTTCTGCCATTCGTGCCTGGATGTCTCGCAGCCACGCCCAGTTCGCCTCGCTGGAATCTTCGGCGTAAGCCTCCTCGGCATCTTTCTTTTCCCTAAGTAATGCATGTGTTTTCTGATGCAAGGCAACGAGTTGCCGCCAGGTGGAAAGAACATCCTCGCGTGCGGCGCCGACTTTGACGCCCCACACCGCCTGGGTCGTGATCGCCCGCTCAACCCTTTGAAGAATTTGTGAAAATCCGCCTGCATCGAGGTCGGCCCGCATTTTTTCGGCCTGTTCTTCCTCATCGGGAGAATGGTGGTGGTCGTTGGCGAAGGCGGCGATGATCCCGGCGCGGAGCTTATGCGCCTCGGGGTGGGCGAGCTCGAGAGCCGCGACCTCCTCCAGATGCTCGTGCAAGAGCCAGGGATGGTTGATCAGGGTCTGCAGAATCAGGGCCTCGCGGCGGGACAGCGCGCTGCGCTGGCCGCGCATGATCGGGCTGTTGGCGAGCTGCGGGCTCGCCGCCTGGTAGGGGCCGCGGAGAAGCCCCTGGGTCTGGCCGGCTGGCGGGCCGAATCGGCTGCCGCCCGGGGCGCGAGGGGTGAAACGGCGGGGTGATTCGCCGCCTTTGGCCGAGCGGAACTGGCCGCGGCCATAGCCGCCGCGGGGCGCTTCGGGGGCAAAATTGCGCTGCAGGCGCTCGGCAAAATCCTGCCGATAGTAGCGGCGGACCACCTCGTCGCGGACGGCATTGGTGAGCTCGCCGATCCGGGCCTCGAGTGCAGCGCGGCGCTCGGGCGTTGCAAAATTGCCGCCCTCGATCTCGCGCGACCACAGCACCTCGGCAAGGCCGCGGGCGGCCGAGATCACCTCCTCGATCGCGCCGCGCCCGCCCGAGCGGGCGAGATCGTCGGGGTCCTGGCCTTCCGGCAGCAGCGCAAAGCGCAGGCTCTTGCCGGGCTTGAGATGCGGCAGCGCCAGATCGGCGGCGCGATAGGCGGCCTTCTGGCCGGCGCGGTCGCCGTCGAAGCAGAGGATCGGCTCGTCCGCCATCTTCCAGAGCAGCGCGAGCTGGTTCTCGGTGAGCGCAGTGCCGAGCGGCGCGACCGCGCCGGCAAAGCCGGAAGTCACCATGGCGATGACGTCGACATAGCCTTCGACCACGATCAGGGCAGCGCCGTCGTGCGCGGCCTGGCGTGCGGTGGCGAGATTGTAGAGATTGTCGCCCTTGTGGAAGAGCGGGGTTTCCGGCGAGTTCAGGTACTTTGCGGGGACGTCTTTCTCCAGCGCGCGGCCGCCGAAGGCGATCACACGGCCGCGGAGGTCGGTGATCGGAAACATCACGCGGTCGCGGAAGCGGTCGTAAGGCACAGGGATGTCGTCGCCGGCGACCAGCAGGCCCGCCTCGACCATGTCATCGGTCGAAATGCCCTGGGAACCCAGGAATTCCTTCAGCCCGAAGCGTTCTGCCGCCGCATAGCCCAGGCGGAACTGCAATTGCGTCGCCGGCGAGATCGCGCGGTCGGCGAGATAGCCGCGGGCTTTTGCCCCGTTCCGGGAGGCCAGCGTGTCGGCGAAGAATTTTGCCGCGAGTTCCATCACGTCATGCAGCGTCTTGCGGCGCTGCTCGTGGCGGGCGGCATCCGGCGTCACCGCCGGCAGCGGCATGCCGGCCATCGAGGCCAGCCGCTCGACCGCTTCGGGGAAGGAGACGCCCTCGGTCTCCATCACGAAGTCGAAGATGTTGCCGTGCTTGCCGGAGGAAAAGTCGTGATAAAACCCCTTCTGGTCGTTGACCGTGAACGAGGGCGTCTTCTCCTGCTGGAACGGGGACAGCCCCTTCCACTCCTTGCCCGCCCTCTTCAGCCGCACGCGCTTGCCCACGACTTCCGAGACCGGAAGCCGGGCGCGCAGCTCGTCGAGGAATTGCGGAGTGAAGCGCATGGGGCGGATTTGGAGCCTGCGTGAGGGGTCACCGATATAGTGAGCGCGGGCTCAAAGTATCAGCATTGTGGCGATTCGCCCGGTATTCACAGGCCCCTCAGGGCTCTGTTGGGCCCCTCGATGGTATTGGCATCTTGAACCCCGGCCGGTTCCGCTGTTGGATAGTGGCATGTTTACGACCTTCAGGGGCGGACAGAGCGGCGGCTGGCGCGTCACCTCGATCTCCAAGGTGAAGGGAGAGACATTGCCGCGCGTGGCGGCGCTGTCGATCATCGCGAGCGAGGCGATCGCGCTGCCGCTGTTGCCGTCGACCACGGCCTGGCGGCTCGCCGGCGTCATCAGCTATCTGCGCTATACGAACCGCGCGGAGAAGGAACAGCTCGACGCGCAGCAGGCCGAGCTCGGCCGGCGCGAGGCGAGCTGCGCGGCGCTGATCCCGATCCGGAAAACGGTCGCGTGGTGGAATCTGACGCCGGAAGAGCGGCGCGAGATATTCGAGGACAAGTCGCACCACATCGCCGGCACGCTGAAATATCTGCCCGCGATCGCGCGGCAGCTGTTCCACAGCCGCGACCTCGGCGAGCCCTTCGATTTCCTCGCCTGGTTCGAATTCGCGCCCGAGCACACCGCGCTGTTCGACGAACTGGTGGCGATGCTGCGCGCGACCGAAGAATGGAGCTATGTCGAGCGCGAGGTCGACATCCGCGTGCAGCGGGAGGAGTGAGGCAGCTTACAGCTCCAAGAACCGGCCCGAGGCGATGCGCGACAGGTGCGCGACCGGCCAGTTGTAGACATAGGTCCACGCTTCGGCCGTCGTGCCGTCGGCCAATGTGAGCGGCAGATCTGGCGGATATATTCGGTCGGCTGCGGAAAACCCTCGCCGCAGGCTTCATACATGTCGAACTCGCGTAACAGTTCATCCGGGACGCGCATGCGAAACAATTCGCCGTGCACGATGTCGGCGGGATCGTCGGAGAGCTCGAGCGCGGGATAATGCGCGACCCGGTAGAGCCGGCCTTGGCAGCGCGCCTCACTGATGAAATCGGCATTGCCCGAGAGCAGCCGCGCCATCGGATGGTCGAAGCCGCGCATCAAGGTGCCGTAGACGAAGAGACGGTCGGAGATCATGGCTTTCTATGTCATTGCGAGCGGAGACTAAGCCGCCGCCACCTCTTCGCTGATCACGATGAATTTGGCCAGCGTCATGCGGCCGAAGCTCGTGGTCAGCGCGACGTCGGCGGCGTCGCGGCCGGTCGCCATCAGGATGCGGCCGATGCGCGGCAGGTTGTGGCGGGCGTCGAACGTGTACCACGCGCCGGAGAGATAGGCCTGGAACCAGCCGGAGAAATCCATCGGCGCGGGGTCGGGCGGCACGCCGATGTCGCCCATATAGCCGGTGCAGTAGCGCGCGGGGATGCCCATGCAACGGCAGAAAGTGAGCGCGAGATGGGCGAAGTCGCGGCAGACGCCGGTGCGGCTCTCGTAGACATCATGCGCCGACTTCATGTGGTGAGCGTGCTGATAGCCGAAGGTGACGTGATGGTGCACGAAGGCGACGATCGCCTGCACCCGCGCCCAGCCGGGCGGCGTGTTGCCGAACAGCGACCAGGCGATGTCGGTGAGCTTGTCGGTCTCGCAATAGCGGCTCGGCATCAGATAGAGCAGCATCTCGTCCGGCAATTGCTCGATCGCAATCTGCTGCGCGTCCGGGTTGACGACGTCAGGCAGGCCGGAATCGCGCACCAGGGCGTGGCCGCGCAAGGTCACACCGCCGGCTGGCGCCACCAGCCTGCCGCAGACATTGCCGAAACTGTCGCGATAGAAGCCGATCGGGACATTGGGCTCGGCTATGATGGTCTCGGTGCCGACGATGTCCTGGAAGCGCGAGGGATGGATCGAGAGCATCATCACCATCGGCGTCGACTGCGCGGCCGCATAGGCAATCTCGAAGCCGACCTTGATCTCCATCCTCGCTCCAGTCCTTCTAGCGATGCGAACCCGTCATGCCGGCACGACGTCCCTCTCCTCGTCGCCGATCGGCTCGACCGTGATCGCAACTTCCATGTTCACGAACGCTTCCGCTGCGCCGAGATAGACGCCGTGCAGCGGGATCGCCTGGCGCGGATCACGGGCGACGGCGACGCGGATCAAATCGCGCGTGCCGACGATGCCGTTGGTCGGATCGAACTCGATCCAGCCTGCGCTCGGCAGATAGACCTGGACCCAGGCATGCGTCGAGCCGCCGCCGACATGGAAGCTGTCCGAAGGCGTCGAGAGATAGCCCGACACGAAGCGCGCGGCGATGCCAAGGCGCCGCAGCGCCTCGATCATGAAAAGCGCATAGTCGCGGCAGGAGCCGGAGCCGGTCTGCAGCGTATGAAGCGGATGCTGCGTGCCCTGCTCATGGCGCTTGCGATAATCAAGACTTTCACGGATGCCATGGGTCATGCCGCTCAGGATCTTGAACGTCGGCGTCGGCGCTTCGGCATCGAGGAACTGCCGCGCCCAGGCCGAAATCTCGCCGTCCGGATCGGCATATTGCGGCCTGACATATTGCAGCAGATCCGCAAATTCCTCCTCGTCATAGAGGAATGGATAGAAATAAGCGGGGTCGTCGGGCGTCAGCGCGAATTCTTCGGCCGGATTATGGTCGACGGTGGCGGTCGAGACGAACGACAGCGTGTCCGCCCGCTCGTCGAAAGCCGCGATTGCCACACTGTTGCCGAACACATCGCGGATCCAGCGTAGCGACATCGGCTGCGGCTCGATTCTGAGATCGCTCTCGACCACGCGCAGGTCATGGCTGTCGCGCGGGCTCAGCATGATGCGGTGCTCGCCGAACGCCACTGGATGGGTGTAGCGATATACGGTCTTGTGATGAATCTTGAGTAACGGCATCGTCCGGCAATCATCGTGGCTTTCGGCGGTCTAATCTATAGTGGGCGCTGCTCATTTTTAAGATCGGCGTGCCGCTTCGATAGGCAAAGTTGAGGATAAAATCTTGGACACCACGACCGGCGCGACGTTCCTGCTCACGGACGAAAACACCCCGCCGGTCCACGAACATAATGCCGATGGCCGCTCGCCGTTCCTATTGACCTGCGACCATTATGGGCGGCTGATCCCGCGCGTGCTCGGCGATCTCGGCCTTTCCGAAAGCGAGCTGACGCGGCACATCGCCTGGGACATCGGGATCGCCGAAGTCGCCGAGCAGCTTGCAACGCAGCTCGACGCGCATCTGGTCGCGCAGCGCTACTCGCGGCTCGTGATCGACTGCAACCGCCCCCCGCATGTCGCAAGCTCGATCCCCCTGATCAGCGAAGCCATCACGATCCCCGGCAATGAAGGATTGACGCGCGAAGCCGCACAGGCACGGCGGCAGGCGATCTTCGATCCCTATCACCGGCGGATCGGCGAGATCATCGACCAGCGGCTGCACGCGGGCAAGCCGACGGTGCTGGTGTCCATGCACAGCTTCACGCCTGTTTATGCCGGGATCGCGCGTCCCTGGCATATCGGCACGCTCTATCATCGCGACACCGTGCTGCCGCCGCTGCTCTTGAAGCATTTGCGCAGCGAGGGCGACCTCGTGGTCGGCAACAACGAGCCCTACGCGGTCAGCGACGAGACCGACTACACCATCCCCTTCCACGCCGAGAGGCGCGGCCTGATGAACACAGGAATCGAGATCCGCCAGGACCTGATCACCGATCAGGCCGGACAGAAGGCATGGGCGGACAGGCTGGCCCGGATCCTTGCCGAGATCGAAGCGACGTTAAGTGCGGAGAAGCTGGTCTAGCGCGGATCCTTATAAAACCAACGGTGCCCACTTGGCGGATAAAGCAGACATGCGCGGGGGTCACCGCGGAATTTCGCAAGGTAGCGCCACGTTTTGTTGTCGCCCAGATCGACCGCGCGGAGATGGCGCAGAAAAACCTGCAGACTGCGGAAATCGCTGATCGCGTGCCTCAGCGCATCGAACACCACTCAGTTCGGCCTTGCCGTCGGAAGCGACGATCAAGTCCAAACTCGGTAGCGTCCGATCTCGCTCCGACAGCGGACGTTGCGACGTCCTCGTCGGTGCTCAGCAAAGGGCCAACAGCGGAAGTCATTCCGACCACCTTGTCAGCCCGCGCCAAAACGCCGTCCGGAAGGGCCGACCAAGCAAGCTGCGTCTGCCTTGGTTTAAGGCCCACTCGAATATTCCCGGCTGCTAGACGGAGAGTTCCACCGGAAGGGCTCTTCTAAAAATTCTATCGCAGAATTGGCCGGCTCCCCGTCCGTGGCGGCCAGATGCCTGCAACCCATCGCGGATCTACCTCCGCACTCTAGTTTCAGGACGAACCCATGGTGCCTCGTGTCGACCGCTCATAAGATCGGCGCAGTAATGCAAGCAGACTGCCGCCGGTTGCCGTACCGAGGAGGTAGACGACAATCGTCAACACCGCGAGCGGCGCGCGGACCTTGAAACTCAGGAAGGACATGGTGACGACATCGAAGTTCTGTATGGCGAAAATCAACGTCGCAAGCGCTAATAGCGTGATCGCGGCGAGATAGATCCAACGCATGGTCTTTCCTCCTCTCGAGAGGTGGATTTTCTAATCGACCGGTCTATCTCACCGGCATGGTGCTTATCACGTCAGCCGTAGTGAAGCGGATGACAACCAGGCAGAAGCCGAGCCCGATCCGTCCCTCTCCCACGTGAGGAGCCTGACTGCCCACATGGGCCGGGCCGGGGAGGACGTAATAGGGCGAGATAGGACGAGCCTCGGAAAATTGTGACCCGTCACGGAAGCCCGCCTGCGTCCGCGTTGCTTGCCTTGCCAGTCGACGGGCGTGGCGGCTGGATCGTCGGCATTCCCGAAGCGACCGAGGCCGTGGTCGAGTATTGCCCGGATCGACATCGATAAGCTTCGTGCCGCCAGATGCAATGCTCGGCGTGGCGACCCGCCGGAAGGCGAGCGCGTCCTGGCCGGGACCATCGTCGAGCGGCCAACGCGGACGTCATCCGTCTTCGAGCCGATGCGATGGCAGCACAAAGCCGGTTGCCGAAGTCCGAAGGCAAGCTGGCATCGCGGGTAGTGCGCTACAGCTTCATCATGGCATGACGTGGCCTGCCACCACCGCGATGTCCGCTCATTTTGCGCACGGACCTGCGGGGCAGAATGACTATTTTGCGGTGCCCGTGGTCACGCCCCTCCTTGCATCGCGCCGGTCTTGGCGATTTGCTCGCCGGTCTTCGCGCCGATCCTGGCGGTTTGCGCGCCGGTCTTCGCGGCGTTCCATCCCTGCGGTCTGAGCCTCGGCCTCTGAGACGGCGAAGACTGTGGCTGGCAGCGCCACGGCTAACGCGGCGCTTATGAGCGAAAATGCTGTTCGACGCGAAATCAGTCCTGATTGAATTTCTGCAGTCATGGCCGATCCTCCTTCGGATCTGTTCCTGCCCGCAACCCAGCAATTTGTGGGCTTACGACATCTCGACATTGATCTGGATCAACGGTCCCGGGACCTGAAGGATGCCACCTACTCAGCTATCCTGACCTGTTTTGCCATCGTTGCGACGGTTGCGTCCGCCTCAAAACAGAAGCTCGTGTTGATCTCGATCAAGCCTCCGGTTTCCGGACGAACTGTAATGAGCTGGCTCATACGCGGGAGGTGGGACAATGGCCAACCCCGACGCCGCGTCCGTGACTCACAGATTCCTGCCGATCCTGGACTGGATTCCGGGCTATCGCCGCGATTGGCTGCTGCCTGACCTTCTTGCCGGCCTCGCACTCTGGGCTGTCATGGTGCCCGAGGGCATGGCTTACGCCGGCATCGTCGGCGTGCCGCCGATCATGGGCCTCTACACAATCGTGCCGGCGTTACTCGCCTACGCTCTGCTCGGCACGTCGCGGCAACTCGTCGTCGGTCCGGACACCGCGACAGGTCTGATCTCAGCGATCACGGTTGGCGCCATCGCGACCCAGGGAACTGCGGAGTTCAATTCGTTGACCTCCACTCTCGCTGTACTGATAGGCCTCTTCTTCTTTTCTTTTGGAGTCATGCGTATGGGGTGGGTAGCCAGCTTCATCCCAACACCCGTGATGCGCGGCTTCATTGAAGGTCTGGTCTACGTCACCATCATCGGCCAGGTGCCGCATCTGCTTGGTATCAGCGGCGCCTCAGGTAATTTTTTCACAAAGCTTTGGCATGTCTTTCAGCATCTTCCGGAGGTTTCGCTCGCGCCGGTCCTCACCGGCTTGCTCTCCCTCTCTGCCATGCTGTTGCTTCGCCATCTGGCGCCTGCCATACCGGCGGCGCTCGTTGTCATGGCCACGGCAACGATCGTAATAGGGCTGCTCGGAGGAGAGGCGACAGGCGTGCACGTGGCCGGCCATCTTCCATCTGGCTTGCCCCACCTGACGCTACCGAATTTGGAAATCTCCACATTGAGCGAACTTGCGCCAGGCGCACTCGCAATCGTGCTGGTCGGTTACGCAGAGGCACTCGGCGCGGCCAAAGCTGCTGCTCTGCAAAGCGGCGGCAAGATTGATCCAAACCAGGAGTTGATTGCGCACGGGCCGGCAAACATCCTGAGCGGGCTTTTCGGCGGATTTCTCGTTGTGGGCAGTCTGTCGAAGACTTCGGTGGCCACGGCCGCAGGCGCACGCAGCCAAATCGCCAACCTTGTCGCGGCGGTCTTCTGCTTCTTCACGCTGATTCTTCTGACGCCTCTTTTCCGAAATATGCCGCAGCCGGCGCTCGCCGCCATCGTCATTGCAGCCATGCTGCATCTCACGAAGCCGAGCTACTTGCGCGAGCTGTTCGAGCGCAGCCGCTGGTCGTTTGCCAACACTCTGATTGTCATAGCCGGCGAGCTGACGTTAGGGGTGCTCCAGGGCATCGCCCTCGGCGTCGTGCTGTCGCTGCTGACCTTGATCTATCTTGCCAGCCATCCAAGGGGAGCGGAGCTCGGACAACTTCCGGGCACCGAGGCCTATCGCAGTGTGCAGCGCCATCCCGAGGCTGTTAGATTTCCGGGGCTACTGATCTGGAGAATGGGTGGCGACCTCTTCTTCGCCAGCATCGGGCACATGAGCACGGCTTTAAGAGCATCACTGGCCGCACGGCCAGATGTGAAGCGCGTGCTTCTGGATTGCGCTGCGGTCAATTTCAGCGACGTTAGTGCAGGAGATGAATTGCTTGGTCTCATCAAAGAGGTCCAGAACATGGGCATTAGTGTTGCTTTTGTCCGTGTGCGCGACGCCGTGCGAGACGATATGAAGCGTGCCGGGATCGAGGCGATTGTGGAACCAGGCAATTTTTATGAACGGACCACAGATGGCGTGCGCGCCTGGCAACAGCAACGCGGCGTTGCCTAGCGTGCCCTGAGGCTCGCCACGTTCGCGCCGCGCATGAGTCTGCAGCGACGCTAAGGACCTTTAGAGACCTGTTGAACGAAACCGCAGTCATCTCGACATGGAACGCGCAAGACACATCGCCGAACCCACGCCTTCACTTGGTGCCTCGCCTGCTGTGCGTGTCCTCTCGCCCGACGAGTGGATAGCGGCGGGCAAAGCGCTGCGTGAGGAGATCCCGCGCGAGCAGCACGGGCGCTGGAATGGTGTCAAGGGACGGCCAGACCCGATCGACCTTCTGCAAAAGTCGGACATTGGCCGGATGAAGAAGCTTGTTCCGATCCGATATGGCCGAATGCTGCAATCCCCTTTTGCGTTCTATCGCGGGTCGGCCGGCATCATGGCTTCCGACCTGGCGCGAACGCCAGTTACCGGATTGAATGTGCAGGCGTGCGGTGATTGTCACCTTCTCAATTTCGGCGGATTTGCCACGCCCGAACGAAGCATCATCTTTGACATCAACGATTTCGATGAGACTTTGCCTGGACCATGGGAGTGGGACGTCAAGCGACTGGTCGCGTCGATCGCCCTCGCTGCCCGATCGAACGGATTATCCGATACCCAAGGCCGCGACTGCGCCGTTAGTTGTGCGCGGATGTACCGCGCACATATGCATAAGTTCTCCAAAATGGACCCGCTCCGAATTTGGTATGAGGAAACCAGTGCCGCAGACTTCATCGAGTCGTTGCCAAGGGCCTTGCAGAAACGCGTCAAGAAGCGCATCGAAAAAAACGCGGCTCACAGTGGTTCCGAATTTGACCTTCCGAAGCTGGCGGGCTCGGTCGGCGGACGGATGCGCATCACTGACCAGCCGCCGTTGATTTTCCATCCAGAGATCACCAGTACGGCCGGCGCTACAACAATACTTGACGAGCTTTTTCGGAACTACCGAGAATCGCTCCCCGACGATCGGCGCACCCTTCTCGATCGGTACCGGCTTGTGGATGTCGCGATCAAGGTCGTCGGTGTCGGTAGCGTCGGACGGAGGTGCTGGATCGCATTGCTGATGTCCAAGGGGAATGAGCCCCTGTTTCTACAATTCAAGGAGGCGGTGAAGTCGGTTCTTGAACCTTACGCGGGGAAAAGCACTTACGACCATCATGGGCAGCGCGTCGTGATGGGGCAGCGCTTGATGCAGCCCGCTTCGGATATTTTCCTCGGATGGACGACTGCCCCCAATGGCCGCCACTTCTATGTGCGGCAGCTGCACGACGCCAAGATCAAGCCTCTGCTGGAGACTTTCAACGCTGAAATGCTTGATGTCTACGCGCAAGCTTGCGGCTGGGTGCTCGCCCGCGCCCACGCAAAGGCCAGCGAGATTTCCGCAGCCATCAGTGGGTATCTCGGTTCTTCAAACGACGCGTTCGATGCAGCCATGGGAAAATTTGCGTTGGCCTTTGCAGACCAGGCCGAGCGGGATCATGCCGCACTCAGGACTGCGGTGCGAAAAGGCAGGATCGTGGCGAGCGAACAAACCTAGATTGGCTCGGTGCGCGCCGCAGCCCGCTCGTCTTGAGAGGCTAATTCACATCATCCATTTGCGCGTCGTAGGCGGGAAACAATCATCGGGCCGTCACACCTCAAAATCGCGATGCATCGCCCGACGCATAATCTCGAAAATAACGGCCGTTGACCAACCGAATAGCAGTACGCCGTTCATCGCTGTAAGCGGCCCAACGAGCCGCCAACGCTCAACTGGTACTACGTCACCATATCCGAGCGTCGTGTAGTTCACGAACGCGAAATAGGTGAGATCGGTACCGGCCGGCGCAGCATCGATAATCGCGTAGACCAACGACCAGACGATGACCTCGGAAGCGTGGGAGGCCATCAAAATCGAAACGGTCCCGATCATGACAGCGATCAAGCGCAACGACGGTCGCGAGGCAAACATCGTGCTTGTCTTTCTCGCGGCCTGGACCAATGTGACCATGATCAATGCGTGAATCGTAATGTTACAGGCACTCGTAGCAGTGCCAACCAGAATTTGTTTGAACATCACCGTTTCTCCGGCTCTCCTTCATAGGTACAAGGGGCAGCATCAGATGCGCTGGCAGTCACCCGATAATACAAGGGCGAAAACCGACGGGTCGATTTCAGATCTAGTAGCTTCCAGCCAGGAGCACGAGCGCTATGACGTATCCTCCGATTGCGGGCCAACGAGGCGTCAACCGAGTGTGGAAGGCAATCGTCGACGTCGTAATCATGAATACCGAAGCTGTCTTCATCAGATAGGCCAGGCCGCGTCCGAAATGACGGTGGGCATGGCTCAACGGAGGGATCAGCACGTGAACCATTCAGTGCAGTGACCGCAACGCCAAAAGGCTTGATCTAAATCAAACGGCGTCTGGGAATGGCGCGCAAGCTGGGCGAGCGGCACGACTGCTCCGCCTGTCCGCGTGACGCGTCATGCCCAAACTGACGGGCACCGTGCATGGAAGATCCATTCCTCAATTACTTCGCGCTTGGTTTGCTGTTCTTCGTGGTGATCGTGCTGGTCTACGGCATCATCGCGATCCACGACATACCAGCCAGGATCGCCAAGGCGCGCCATCACCCGCACGAGGACGCGATCCATGCTGCGGGTTGGATCAGCCTGTTCCTGCTGCACCTGCTGTGGCCGTTCCTCTGGATATGGGCCATGATGTATCAGCCGGAACGCGGCTGGGGGTTTAGTCACAAGCCGGGCGAGCCGACGATGCCGGAAAAGGCCGTGACCGAACTGGAAGATCTGAAGCATCGACTGGCGGAGGTGGAGGCCAAAGTCGGACTCCAAGATCGGTCGACCCAGTTCGAGGGCCGGGCTCGGCCAAAAACCGATTTGCCGGAGGCAATGGATTCATCTGCCGAGAAGAAGCACGTTCCTGCAGCCGAAGCGACACCTGCTGGGAGCCGAGGCGCCACGCGATAGCTGATGCACTCTCCGGGTCCGGAAATCGGAGGCCATCGATGGAAATCCTGCTCACCTTGACCTACGTGGCGCTCTGCTATGCCACGTTCAAGCTTTTCAGAATCCCGGTCAATCAGTGGACGCTTGCGACCGCAGCGCTCGGTGGCATCTTCGGGCTTTCATTGCTGTTCATCACCATGGCCTACAACCACCCGTTTTCCACCAATGCACGCATATACTTCACGGTCACGCCGATATTGCCCGGCGTCCGAGGTCGTGTGATCGAAGTGCCGGTCGAGGACCGTACCAACCAACATCTCGAACCCGGCGAAGTTCTGTTCAAGATCGATCCCAAGCCTTACGAATATATCGTCGAGGAAAAGCGGGCGGGATTGGCTGACGCTGAGGCGAACGTCGCCCAGCTCAAGGCGTCAGTTGATCAAGCCTCGGCGACGACCGGAAAGACCAAGGCTCAATTGCTGCTCGCGCAGGAAAACTACGACCGACAGGCGCAGTTATTCCAGAAGAACGTCGTCGCGCAGGCTACCCTTGACACCGCAACGCGCAATCTCGATGCGGCAAAACAGATAGTGGCCGAAGCTGTTGCCGCAGAAGATCGTGCCCGGCAGGCCTATGGTGCGACAGTTGATGGCGAACACACGGCCGTTGTACGTTTACGCAACGAACTTGCCGATGCTCAATTCGATCTCGACCAGACCACTGTTCGAGCCCCTACAGGCGGCTTTGTCACCGAGCTCGCACTGCGGCCGGGCGTGTATGTGGTTCCGGCGCCCTTCCGTCCAGCCATGATTTTTGTCAACGACAGCCAAAGAGACCGCGCTTTGGCAGCCGCGTTCCAGCAGAACGCCCTTCAGCGCGTTCGTGGCGGCGATGAGGCCGAAGTCCTGTTCAAGGGCATACCGGGCCGCGTATTCAAGGCCAAGGTTCGCCTCGTGATCGATGCGATTGCAGGCGGCCAGCTTCAAACCACAGGCACGCTAGTGAATGTCGGGGGTCCGCTGCCCGGAGACCGGGCTCTGGCCGTCCTCGACGTCGTGGAAGACATGTCGGGTTACCAGGTCCCGCTTGGTTCGGCCGGCGAAGCCGCCATCTACACCGATCACTTTCACGAGCTGTCGTTGCTGCGAAAGATCCTTCTGCGCATGCGCAGCTGGCAGAACTACGTCTTTTTCGAGTCCCTCTAGAAGATTTATCAATTTTCGAGCAGCTGACCTGGGACATCGATATCCGGGATATTGCAAGATGCTGCTGCTGGGATCGGGAGCCAATGCGGCGCCATGGATGATTTGTCGAGAATAGGCAGGGCCAGCTGCCGATCTGGGTCCGCATCGCCGTGGTCGCGGTGCTGGTCGTCCTGGCCACGGGCGCAAGCCTGTTGGCGTACCGCTGGTACGTCCGGCCGGTGACGCTATCGATCGCGGTCGGGTCATTGGATGGGGAAGCCCCAAGAATTGTATCTGCGCTTGCGAGCCGGCTTGTCGTGATCAATGCGCCGGTCCGGCTCAAGGTGGCTCGAACCGCCGGCGCAACTGAATCCGCGAGCGTGTTTTCGTCAGGCAAGTCCGACCTTGCAATTGTTCGTGGAGATGTCGGCGACCTGTCGCATGCGCAAGCAGTCGTGGTCCTGGCAGAAGCCGTAGCGCTGTTTGTCGCCCGTAGGTCAAGGCGCCCGATACCCATGCCGGCGCATATCTTCCGGTTCATCCGCGCGCGGCGGAGTTCTACAACGACACGCAGCTGAGCTTCCTGGATAAGTGGAGCAACGCGATTTTCCTGGCTCCAATGGCGCTGCGCACGGAAACGGTCGAAGGTGTCCCGCCACTAACTAAGCACGATCCAAAATTCTAGCGATTAGGTCGGGGATACAGGCTAGTCCCCGCGATACCTTGTCGACTGCCTTCGGTCTGCAACTGCCCTACACAGAATGATGGCAAGGGCTTACTTGAGCCACACAAGCAACGGAACAGATGCCCGACCGGTGCACGACAACGTCCCCTCGTAAGCGCGCGTTTTGCGGGCGGTATACGAACAGCGAGCGCCGTCCAACACCATCTCGGCTGTCACCTGCGCATCCGGGCCAGCGAGTTGCAGCCGTATCTCTCCGGCTCGTTCCTCTGGTCCGTCCTGAGTGCAGATCCCCACGTGCTTCATCTTCAGCGGGCCGGAAAATTCCTTGCGAAGGCCCGACCCGCTTTCGATGAGATTGCCGGTCAGCTCCCATTCGCCCAGCACACCGGCCTGACCAAGGAACTCCATGGCTCCGAGCTTCGGCACGTCGCAAAGACACAGTGCAACGGCGCCGAGCATGGCCGCCCCACCATCGCGCCACATCCTGCGCAGCATCAGAGTTTGCTTCCGGTTGTCTCTCGCATTTCTATCAGCTCGGGTCGCGATACATCGGCATCAGCAGTGAGCCGAGCAATCTGCACCGCACATTCTCGGACCTTTGCTTGATCGCCGGACGCCTTGGCGCTTTTGCTCACCCCGATATACGTCACGAGCCGATTAGGCTCCTTCTTGAGCACGGCCTCATAGGCGGCAAGCGCTTCCTTGGCCATGCCGCGGTCGAGCAACATTGCGCCATAGAGCTCGCGCGCCGGCGCCAGCGGCCCCGGAGTGACGGGATGTTTCTCGGTCCTGTCTTCCGCGTCCGCAGCGGCACCCATCGCATTGAGCGCCTCGTCGTACCGGCCTTCGGCGTACAGCACCCAGGCGCCCGCGACCTGCCGCTGGATGTCGACGATGTTGGACCAGTAGGCATCCTTTGCCTCATTCAGTTTGTCGCGCAACTCGACGAGCTTGGCGATGTCGGCCTTGGCGGCAGCCGTGTTATCGGACCGCGCGGCGCCGACCGCCCGCGCAAAATAAGTAATCGCATCTACGTAGGGATATTTGGTCGGTCGCAGCTGGAGCGCGGCCGCCGCCTTCCAGTCGCCGCGTTCGAACACATAGCGAGCCTGGCTCGCCGCGACCGCGTAAGGGCCGGGGAACCGCTCGAGCTTGAACTCAAGCTTGGCGAGTTCGTCGACCGCCGCGCGCGCTTCCTTGTCCTCGGCCAACTGGAGATAGGCATAGACCAGATAGTCCATCGCGTGCGCTTGGTCGTGCTGTTCGCCGTCCTCCTTGGCGATGCGCGCGGATTCCTGGTTCGAGGCAATCGACTCCCTCCAATAGCCGACGCGGGTAAAGATATGCGATGGCATGTGCTGGGCGTGCGGCGCGTGAGCCGCGATCTTTGCATAGCGCCTTGCCGCATCGAGGCCTTTTTCCGCGAGTGCCGGATAGTCGTAGAGGTGGATAAGATAGTGGGCGACGCCCGGGTGCTCGGGCTGGCGCTTGAAGATCGGCTCCAGCAACGCCGCACCTTTTAGCTGGTTGGCATATGTCTTGTCGGTCGGGGACGCTGCGACGTTGAGCGTGATCGCGTACGCGATCTGCGCCTCGTCATCGTACGCATGGCGTGTCGCGACCTGCTCTTCCGCCGCAAGATACCTCTGTACCCGTGTGCGATGGTCGACCTTGTCATAATCGACGTACATCGCGGCGATCGCATCGATGTAATCCCGTTCGCGCTGCGTCTTGGCGCCGAGCGTCTGGCCTTCTTTCACGGCTTCGAGACCAAGAGGAAGACTGTCCGGCGGCGGCGGCGCGTGCGGGTTATAAAGATAGCTGAGCGCAATCCCCCAGTAGGCGATGGCGCATTGCGGGTCTTCCTTGAGGGCCTCCTCGAAGGTGCGTCTCGATGCGCTGTACCAGAACGAGTGCTGATACAGCATGCCGAGATCGAACAACTCCTGGGCCTCCGGGTTGCAGGACGTGGCAAAATGCACTTTGCCCAGTCGTTGTTCAGCAGATTGTGAGGCAGCAGGTTGCGAAACGGTCGCGGCAACCAGGCCAACAACCACTGCGAGGGGAAACCGTTTCATGGACCCACTCCGTGCCGTTGATGGAGACGAGAAGAATATCACCTTTCCCGAATAACCGGAACAAGATAGGCCTTATTCTGGGGTAATCACGTCCGAGTTGGGTCACTCGCGTCATTTTTGGCCGATTCGCCGGATGTCTGCTTATCCCCTGGCAGCGGCGGCATAGCGGACATCCTGCAACCGCTGCTTGGGCCAAAAGCGGCTGTCGCGGTCTTCGAAGCTCGTATCAACAAGCTGTGGGGCGCGGTACCTAACACATAGCGCGCCACTTCGGCGAGGCTGAATGGCGGCATACGGTTCACTATCCCGCCCAAGTGTGCGGACGTGTTCGTGGCTCATAGGTCACCGGCTCCAAGATTGCGACGGCGCGGCAGTCCTGTACCCTTCCGACAACCCGGCCGATGTTGTACGCTGATTAGACGGACATTGGGTTAGTCCGCGAGCTGCCAACGGGACGTGCCGAAATCCTTGTTTAGTATTGGCAGCACACATGCTGTCGGCAGGTGTCTCACCTTAATAGACCGACGTTCCTTTTTTGCCGGTGCTTTTTGCGTTCGCAATCGCTGGTCGTGCGCGCCAGTACGACCGAATAATTTTTGCAATGACCAGGGAGTAACGTCATGAAGACGCGCTATTCAGTAACATTGGCGATGCTTGCGGGCTTCGGGCTCGGTGCGATAGCGGTTCAAGGACTTAATGCCCAGGCTACGCCGCCAGTATATCAAGTCGTTGAAATTGAGCCCTCGGACATGGAGACCTACCTGAAGGACTACGTCCCGAAGGCTCAGGCCGCTATCAAATCCGCCGGCGGCAAATTCCTCGCCGCTGGAGGCAAAACCACAACCATCGAAGGAGAGCCGCCGAAACCGCGCATTGTTATCCAACAGTGGGACAGTGTTGAAAAAATCAAAGCTTATCGCGATTCAGCGGCGTTCAAAGAACTCCTACCACTCCGCAACAAACTCGCGAAGTTCCGCAGCTTCGCCATCGAGGGGCTACCGCAATAACTAAAGCGCGATGAGATGAGGATGAATCATCATCGCGCTTTAGGTTATTGTTTGAGCATGATCTTTTCGGAAAAC